>DATEDY010000057.1:0-10384 GCA_035281405.1 Flavobacterium sp. | reverse complement strand
CTTTGTGTTTTTAGACAAAGATGCTAGGTTCTTTTCGAATCTCCCGATTCTTCTTACTCTCATTTTATTTGCTTCAAACATCTCTGTTTAAAGCGGCTGTCAATTCAATATGTCTATGAACGTTGTTCTCTTATTTTTGTTACAACCACTCGTCGTGATTGCGGGTGCAAAAGTAGAAATCTTTTTCTAATTACCAAAACTTTTTGAAACTTTTTTTTGAGAAAATTTTCACCCCGTTTTGATCACATTATACTTAAGAACTTTTTCCTCTTACCTCACTCAAAAGCGAACTCTTAAGCGTTTTGCAAGTAAGCTGTTTCAGCTCATTTGCGGGTGGCAAAGATAGAATCTTTTTCCTTTACAATCCAAATCTTTTTTTAACTTTTTTTTCAAAGTCTCTTTTCGATTTGTTTAACATGATTACTATGAACTTGTGCTTGATTGCGGGTGCAAAAGTACCACTTCTTTTCACATTTCCTAACCTTTTCTTAATCTTTTTTGCATCTTTTTTTTAGCCTCACTGAACCTCAGTAAGTTAGCTAGTGAAGTTTTTTTAGCCTCTTGAGCAATCCTGCTTCTATCAGTCAAAACTATGTACTCTTATATACTGTTTACCGGAAAAGCTCCCTGCCCTATTTTGTGTGGCTACACCCAAAAAACAGGCCTATTAGGCCATTTTACTGCTTAAGAACATCCTTTTGAACCCAGAAAAGACCGCGCCATACCCTATACAGAGTCATGACAACGGAAGTTTGGTGCAAAAACACTCCTATATATATAGGAGTACCGCGTTACCCAAACCCAAAAAGACCTTTGTTATGTCCTAATTGTGCTTTATGATAAAGAAAACAACACTTGTACTGCAATTGCACACTACCTATATACTACTTTGATACTACTTTGATATTACTTTGATATTACTTTGATATTACTTTATCATGGATGAACTATCACACTTACCACAATCAACAGGGGCTTACAGCCTACTTTACCAAGAGTTGCACGTGGCTCGGAAGGCAATTTGGTGCAGAAACGGCAAAAAGTGACAAAAACGGCAATAGGATTGGGATTTGGCATGGCTCTTTTTTGAATTGTTTATTATTGGAATGTTGGAATGTTGGAATTTGAATACTTGATGAGATTACTCGTCGTTCCTCCTCGCAATGACAACACTGTGGGATGAAGTTTGTTTTGGATTGTTGGTTTGAAGAACTGTTCTCGATACATTTTTCTTCGTGCCTCAGAAAAACACTCGAACTGACGGAAGGTATTTTACATCTATATATATAGGTATACCAACTTGGTAACGGGATGCCGCGTGAGCGGGTAAAGCGGCATCCTTTTATTGTTGCCTGAGGCACGAAGGAAACAATAAAAGATATAGCGGAACACGCGACCCGGAGGAACGGAGGGGCACGCCATTATTGGATTGTTCAAATCTGGAATTACTTACTTGATGAGATTACTCGTCGTTACTCCTCGCTATAACAACAGGACGGGATGAAGTTTAGGGTTTGGAATTTTGATGTTGGATTTTACACCTATATATGAGGTGTCAAAATAGGGTCCAAAAAAAAACACCTATATAAAATAGGTGTTTCGTTTTATTGACTTGCCGTCTTGTTTGCTTTGAGTTTTTCTTTCCAGAGTTTTCTGAGATCAGAGTAACTCATGGAGACACGCGAAGGTTGTTTGGATAGTTTGCCTTCCATGAAAGCCTTTTCAAGGATACCTTCTATGAGAAAATCTTCGGGGATATCTTTAGGATTGTATTCTGATTTCAGGTTGATATCGAACATTCGGGCTGTATTGTTTGACCAGAATGCCTTCCATCCGCTTTTCAAGTCTTTTATCAAATCAAATGTAGTGGTACCCGTTTGACGGTGTATGAGCTTCACCAGTATCTGTCCGTCCTTGCGGCTCATTTTCTTCAGTTTCTCTTCAAACTCATTTGTCAGGTAATTTTCCACCAGCTTAAAATACTTCTTTTTATCTCTTTCGGATTTAAGGCCTTTCATACCTTCGTTAAGCATTTCCAGTTTATCAGCGGCAGTTTTTGCATAAGGATAAGTTTTCAAAACGCGACGCTGGAGGATCAAAAACCGTTTGCGTTCTTCCTCTGATTTAAAATTGGGTTTATTTGACACATAAATCTCGTCCAACTGGATATTCAATTCTGTTATAGTGTCGTTTTCGTTTTCTTCAACTTCGGTGGAATCTTTGACTATTTGCGCATTACCATGCGTTGCAAATAATAAAAGAAGAAGTATGAATTTGATAGATTTCATTCGTAAAATTTGTTTGTTCAAAAATATAAATTAATCAGCAAGTCTAATGCCAAATGCTTAAATTAGCGGAAAAATATTTTTATGGCATCAAAATCTATATTAAACAAAGCCTCAATGGCTTTTTTGGAAAGATATTTAAATAATGCATCACCAACCGGTTATGAAAGTGAAGGACAAAAAATCTGGATGGATTATTTACAACCTTATGTAGATACTTTTATTACCGATACCTATGGAACTGCAGTTGGAATCATTAATCCGGATGCTCCTTACAAGGTGGTTATTGAAGGGCACAGTGATGAAATTTCGTGGTATGTGAATTATATTACCGATGACGGATTAATTTATGTAATTAGAAACGGAGGTTCAGATCATCAGATTGCTCCTTCCAAGCGTGTGAACATTCATACCAAAAAAGGCATTGTAAAAGGAGTATTCGGTTGGCCGGCGATTCATACCCGTGGACGTGGTAAAGAAGAGCATGCAACACAACACAATATTTTCATTGATTGCGGATGTACTACCAAAGAAGAAGTTGAAAACTTAGGCATACATGTGGGTTGTGTGATTACCTATCCTGATGAATTCATGATTTTGAATGAAAACAAATTTGTTTGCCGTGCGATAGACAATCGTATGGGAGGCTTTATGATTGCGGAAGTAGCCCGTTTATTGAAAGAAAACAAAAAGAAATTGCCATTCGGATTGTACATTGTGAATGCCGTTCAGGAAGAAATAGGGCTTCGCGGTGCAGAAATGATTACACAAACTATCAAGCCCAATGTAGCTATTGTAACCGATGTTTGTCATGATACGACAACTCCGATGATTGAAAAGAAAATTGAAGGCGACTTGAAAATTGGTCGTGGTCCAGTTGTAGCTTATGCTCCTGCTGTACAAAACAAACTGCGCGAATTGATTACCAATACAGCAGAAGAGAAGAAAATTCCTTTCCAGCGTCATGCCACATCAAGAGTTACCGGTACTGATACTGATGCTTTTGCTTACAGTAACGGTGGAGTCGCTTCGGCATTGATCTCTTTACCGTTGCGTTATATGCATACCACTGTAGAAATGGTACACAAAGATGACGTTGAAAACGTAATTAAGCTGATTTATGAAACTTTATTAAAAATTGAAAACAACGAAAGTTTTTCCTATTTTAAATAATGACACGCAGAGCCTTTTTATTTGTATCGTTTTTTATTTATTTCAATTCATATTGCAATGTAGTAATTGAAAAATTTAAAAAAGCCGATTATAATAAAAAGGCTTCCTATTATAGGGATTTAAAAAATGAAGATAAATTGCAATACAATTTGTTCTTTGAAAGTTATTTTACAAATGAAATTAACAAAAACAGCGCTACTAAACACAAAAATGAATTTACTTTTTGTTTAGCCTCGATTTATCAAATACAAAACAAACACATAAAAGCAATTGAAACTTTTAATTTATTGCTTAAACACCACAAAACAGCATTAAAACCTCGAGATTTAACGGATATTTACATTGGTCTTCAAGAGTCTTATTTACAACTCAACATTTATCCAAAAGTTTTTGAAATCAACAATATTATAGAGTCTTTAATTAAAAAAGGTTATGATTTTCCGTTATGGAGCTATAATATAAAAAGTAGACTTTTTTTTCAATTGCGAGAATATAAGAAAGCAATTTCACAACTTGAAAAAGAGATTAATTTCTTATATAGAACAAAAAAAAGAGATTCATTAATAATTCCATCTGCATACAATGATTTAGGCCTTTTTTACTATTACGACAAGAACTACAGTAAGGCGCTAATAAACTACAATAAGTCACTTGAAATTGCAGCCATTAGTTTAAAAAACAACCCAAAAACACAAAGACTACTATCTTCAGTTGTAAATATAAACATTGCTAAACTTTATATTTCATTAGAAAAACACGAAACTGCAAAATCCATTTTAGAAAAAAAAGTATTCCCTTATAAAGAGGACATTGATAATGAAACACTTTTAGAGGCGAAACTCAATTACACGAGAGCGTTATTAGGAAATAAACAACTGAAAGAGGCCTCCGAAAAAATAAAAGAATTGGATCGTTTAATTCAAAGCAAATCATCAAAGTACCTACTTGGTTATTTGAACGTAAAATTAAGTTACCATAAGTTAACCCACCAGTTTGCTATTGCATCAAGAGTACAAGATTCGATTATATCGCTCAATAACGAATATTTAGAAAATCTAAATAAAAAAATTAGAGAAAGTAGTGAATTAAACTATTTATATTCAGAAAAAGAAAAAGACGAAACTGAAAATACCCGAAAAATAAGAGCATTTGAAAAAAAAATATTCTTAATCGTTATTGTAACTCTACTTATTATACTTTCTATAGGTAGTTATTCGATTTTAATTAACCGAAAGAAACGATTGCAAATACAAGCAATGAATTTATCCATTAAGAAGTCATTACTTGAAAAAGAATACCTTCTGAAAGAGATTCATCATAGAGTCAAGAATAATTTACAAATAGTTTCCGGTATCATTGAACTACAAAAATTAAACATCGCTGATGATTCCATAAAAGTTATTCTTGAAGACGGGCAAGCAAGAATAAAATCTATTGCTCTGGTACATCAGATTTTATATCAATCCAATAATTTTGACAAAATCAATTTTAAAACATTTTTGAATGAATTACTAGATGCTATACAAGTTTCTTATCAATCAAAATATGAAAATTTACTATTTCAAAAGAAAATTGACGATATCGAATTGAACTTGAATACATCAATCTCATTAAGTCTTATAATAAATGAGATTATAACCAACAGCATAAAACATGCAACAATTGAAAAAACCAAAAAAATTATTTTTATTAGCTTCCTAAAAAAAGATACCGCTTTTGAGTTAATCATAAAAGACAACGGAAGTGGTTTTAATAATAATGTTTTAAATAATAAATCAAATTCTGTAGGAATTGATTTAATCAAAGGATTAACCAAACAAATTGATGGCGAAGTAAGTTTTAGCAATAATAAAGGTGCGCAGGTGATAATTACATTTCAAGAATCGACAAGCAACATTCAAAAATTAGAAACAGAAATATCATGAAAACAAACTCGGTTAAAGTTTTAATTGTTGAAGATGAATACATTACTCAAAAAACGATTACTTTATATTTAGAAGAATCAGGATATAATGTTGTTGGTGCTACGATGAATTATGACGAGACGCTACATGTTTTAAATACGACCGAAGTTGATTTAGCACTGTTAGACATCAATATTAAAGGAGAAAAAAACGGTATTGAAATAGGAAACTTAATTCATAACCATTATCAGATTCCCCATATTTACTTGACTGCATACTCTGATCAAAGCACTGTAAAAAATGCAATAAATACAATGCCTTATGCTTATTTAGTAAAACCATTTTCAAAAGTAGATTTATTTGTTTCAATAGAAACTGCAATCGCAAACTTTAATTCAAAAAAAGAATTGCAAATAAAAAAAGAGTATATATTCTTAAAACATAATGAGTTCCATGTTAAAATAAACCTGGAAGAAATTAATTACATCGAATCACAAAAGAACTATCTATTATTATACACTGAATCTGAAGTTTATAAGTACCGCTCAACCTTGACCGATTTCAAGCCAAAATTACCGAGGTATTTTATACAGATACACAAAGGATTTATGGTAAATAAACACAAAATAAAAGGGTATAATTCCAATTTTATTCTTGTAAACGACAAACAAATCCCCATTTCAAGAACTTTTAAAGAATCGGTTTATCAATTATTATAAACAAAAAAGTTAATTATCCCAAAATCCGTCTATTTCATCCCACTTTTTTTAATTTAAAATACACCTTATTCATATTTGCTCAAACAAATGACTTAAGCATACTATGAAAAAGATTTTATTTATTATTCTATTCCCTTTATTATCCTATTCACAAGTTGGAATTAATACTACGACTCCAGATGCAAGTTCAATGTTAGATATTAATTCAAATGATAAAGGATTACTTATACCACGTATATCAATACCAAATCTGAATGCTTCATCCCCTGTAACTACTCCTACAGTAAGTTTATTAGTATACAATACAAATATTACAACAGGAGTTGGCTATTATTATTGGGATGGTATAAAATGGACAGCATTAGCTGGAAATCCGAATTACTGGACTAAAGTTGGTAATGATATTTATAACAATAATTCAGGTAACGTAGGAGTAGGAACAACTAGTCCAACTAACAAGTTTCACATTGAGAACATAGGAACTCCTTCCTCTTTATTGAATCAAGGTTTCGAAACCAATACTATTGTACCATTAACTACAAATGGGAATGCCAACTGGACAAGTCAAACCTCCCAAAAATATGCCGGGACTTATGCTGCTAAATCAGGTGTCATAGGGAATAATCAAAATACAAATATGTCCTCTACTGTTACTGTTCCTACGGGAGGAGCAACTTTAAGTTTTTATCTCCGTGTTAGCAGTGAATCTGGCTATGATTATTTGAAATTTTATATTGACGGTGTCCAACAAACACAATGGTCAGGAACTGTGAATTGGACACAACAAACGTACGTTTTAACAGCCGGAACAAGAACACTGACTTGGGAATATAGCAAAGATAGCGGCACTGCATCTGGAGAAGATGCTGCTTATATAGATAACATTACAATAAGCTCAGCGGCACCAGCTGCTATGAGAATTGTTGATGGAAACCAAGGAACAGGTAAAGTTTTAATGTCAGACACAAATGGTAACGCTACCTGGCAACAACTTACAAATAGCAATATAGGTGATATTCCTAATATTGCCTCTATTCAAGGAATGACGATTCCAATTTGTAATTCTATATCCGTTGGAAGTACCGGATCATTCACTGTAAATGTCAAAGGAGTTACCACTAATGTTGCTTGGGAAGTATTAAACAAACAAACAAAAAGTGGTTCAGTAACGGTGACCGATAACGGAGGAACAACTAGAACAGTTGCTCTAGCACCTATAACAGCAGAACGCATACAAGTAAGTTATACTTTCACTCCCCAACTTCCTTTCAATCCGTTAGGAATCATATTTAATGCCTACAATGATAGTGGTTTCCCTGACACGTTTGTTTTAAATTATGCTGCGAGTGCACAAAATTCTATAACCGTTAATATCGCTAGAGCCGATTTATTTGCCAGTTCAACAAGCAACTGTTGGCAAGGACAATTTTACTTTGACCTTTTCATTACGAATTAATTTTTTGTTTTCTCCTATCTATTTCCTACTTAAACTAACCACTTCGATAAATCGTAAGTGGTTTTTTTTTAAATTTACATTACTAAGCAAGTAAAATATGCAATCAAAAGCCACCACAGTTAGCGACTATTTAGAGGAAATTCCGGAAGACAGAAAGATTGGGTTCAACCGGTTACGAGATGTAATACTTCAAAACCTACCTAAAGGATTTGAAGAATGCATGGGTTATGGTATGATGGGATACTCGGTTCCACACAGCATTTATCCCGACGGGTATCATTGCGATCCAAAGATGCCGTTACCGTTTGCCGGAATGGCTTCCCAAAAAAACTTCATCGCTTTTTATCACATGGGTATTTATGCCGATGCAGAATTACTAAGTTGGTTCACCTCCGAATTTCCTAAGTATTCCAAGAAAAAACTGGATATGGGAAAAAGTTGTATCCGTTTTAAAAAACCGGATGATATCCCTTTTGAGTTGATTGGGGAATTGATGCAAAAAATAACAGTACAAGATTGGATTGCCACTTATGAAGCCAGATTCAAAAAATCAAAATAAGCAACACTAACCTTAAACTATACAACTATGAGAATTTTAAAAAGGATTTTTTTTACTTTACTTGCGCTCATTGTCATTGTTTTAATTGCAGGTTTATTCATGGATAAAAATTATGCAATGGAACGTGAAGTGACCGTCAACATTCCTAAAGACAGCGTATTTCAATACATCAAACATTTAAAAAATCAGGATGAGTTCAGTGTTTGGAATCAGAAAGATCCCAATTCCAAGAGAACTTTTACGGGCACAGACGGGGAAGTTGGCTTTATTTATACTTGGGACAGCAGTATGGATGAAGTTGGAGCCGGAGAACAAGAAATTAAAAAAATCACAGAAGGCGAACGTGTTGATATGGAATTGCGTTTCAAGCGTCCTTTTGAATCCACTGACTATGCTTATTTTATTACCGAATCTGTATCTCCAGCACAGACCAAAGTAAAGTGGGGATTTACGGGAACGATGCCTTATCCCATGAATGTAATGAAACCTTTCATGAACATGGATGAGATGATGGGTAAAGATTTACAAGCCGGTTTAGACAAGATGAAGGCCAATTTGGAAAAAAGTAACGATTAATATAATAAAAAAGTCCCGATAATTCGGGACTTTTATTTTTTAAAGCTTGTATTATTTCAATAATTCCATAGCTTCAGTTGACTTTGAAGATTCAGCATATTTATAAGCTGTAAATCCTCTTTCATCTTTTAATTCTTTTTTAGCTCCTTTTGAAAGCAAAACTTTGATAATTTCCACTCGGTTGTAACGAGCTGCATACATTAATGGTGTAATTCCGTTTGAGGTTTCATTGACATCAGCTCCGTACTCCACAAACATTTTAACTGCTTCCACATCGCCTTTAGCAATAGCAGAACATAATGGTGAATTAGTAGATACAACTACACTTTTTACTGAAGTTGGAACGTTTGATGCAAAAGATTGTGTTCCTAAAGCTACAAGAGCTAAACCTAAAATAACGATTGATTTTTTCATGATGATTGATTTATTATTTTGATTAATGATTTATGTAGTAGACGCATAAATGCTTTCTTGCGTTACACAGTATGTCTGACTATAACACAATTTTAACACTTACCCCCTTTATAATCATTATTTTCTTACAATACCCCATAAAAAATCACGCAAGCGTGGTTAGTATGATTTTAAGAACAAATCCTTACTGATTCAAATAAGCAGTAACGTTTTTTTCTATGCGTTCCAATATATTACTTACATCGGCCTTTTCGAATTTTTCGCCTATGATATTTTCGTACAATTCAATATATCTTTCAGAAACCGTTGCGATGTATTCCTCTGTCATTTCAGGAATTTGTTGTCCTTCTTTACCTTGGAAGCCATTTGCAATTAACCATTGACGAACGAATTCCTTTGACAATTGTTTTTGTGCTTCATCTTTATCTTGTCTTTCCTGATAACCTTCGGCATAAAAATAACGAGAAGAATCCGGGGTATGAATTTCATCAATCAAAACGATTTTACCATCTTTGGTTTTACCGAATTCGTATTTGGTATCTACTAAAATCAATCCTCGGGAAGCGGCAATTTCAGTTCCTCTTTGGAATAAATCTCTGGTATATTTTTCTAAAACTAAATAATCTTCTTCTGAAACGATTCCGTTAGCTAAAATAGCTTCGCGTGAAATATCTTCATCGTGTACACCTAAATCTGCTTTTGTTGTAGGAGTAATAATTGGTGTTGGGAACTTGTCGTTTTCCTTCATTCCTTCCGGTAATGCAACACCACAAAGCATTCTTTTTCCAGCTGCATATTCACGAGCTGCATGCCCTGAAAGATAACCTCTGATTACCATTTCCACTTTAAATGGATCACACAAATGACCAACGGCAACGTTAGGATCCGGAGTTGCTATTAACCAATTAGGTACAATATCTTCTGTTAATTGCATGAATTTAGTAGCGATCTGATTTAAGATTTGACCTTTAAACGGAATACCTTTAGGCATTACCACGTCAAACGCAGATAGTCTGTCAGTGGCAATCATGACTAAGATTTCGTCATTAATATTGTAAACTTCTCTGACTTTACCTTTGTAAATTGATTTTTGACCCGGAAAATTAAATTGGGTCGAAGTGATTGTATTCATTAGTGTTGTGTTGTTGTATGTTTTGTTTGGCAAAAGTAATTTATTTCGAAAGAATATAAAATAAAAAAGTCGCCTCAAATGAAACGACCTTTTCGAACTACTAAATTTAACTTAACTACATATTAATGGACCAAACAGAATAACTATTTGGCGGACATTGAATTTT
>DATEDY010000056.1:0-15650 GCA_035281405.1 Flavobacterium sp. | reverse complement strand
ACGGGATTCACTCATGTCGATCATGATTTGAGTCATGGAATTGATGGAAAAATAGGTGTCCGAAACTCTTTGACTTTACAAAATTTAGCGTGGAGTAAAACCTTTATGTGGGACGGAGGAATTAATCATTTGGATGTTCAGGCTATTGCTCCCATAACCAGTGAAGTTGAGATGAATGAAACACTTGAAAATGTTGTTTTAAAACTGCAGAAATCAGAAAAATACGCCTCCTTGTTCGAAAAAGCATTTGACACCAAAAGAATAACAGGACAATTGACGCTGAAAGCATTATCACAGTTTGTTGTTTCCTTAAAAACCACAAATTCAAAGTACGATAACGTAATGCATAAAAAGGCTACCTTTTCAGAAATGGAACAAAAAGGATATACTCTTTTTAAAAAGAACTGCGCTTCTTGTCATAAAGAACCATTGTTTACTTCCGATTCTTTTAAAAATAATGGTTTGCCCAAAGATGCGGTTTTAAATGATCTAGGCAGAATGAAAATCACACAAAATCCAAAAGATTCATTACTTTTCAAAGTACCTACATTAAGAAATATTGAGTTTACATTTCCGTATATGCATGATGGTCGTTTTAAAACATTATCGGAAGTAGTAAAACATTACAACTCCGGAATACAGCAGAGTTCCACACTTTCCAAAGAATTAAAAAAGCCATTGGATCTTTCAGACAATGAAAGAACGGAAATAATTGCTTTCCTGAAAACGCTTAGCGACAAGGAATTTTTATTTAATTCCAGATATTCTTATCCAAAAGAATAAAAAATCATTTTTCTGCGCAAGAATTCTTTTTTCTTATCGTCTAAGAATAAAACCAAATTCACTAATGATGAGAAAAATGCTACTTTGCTTACTATTGACCAGTGTAATAGTAAGATCACAAACCAATCCGGCTATTACAAAATGGTTACAAAACACCACAGTAACCGGAACTTATTATGTTTCTGGGAATTCTACTCCAATTTCTAATGGTATATTGGTGAATTGTCAGCAGGTAAGATACTCTGCCAACTGGTCTTATGTTAACACTGCAGGAATACCAGCTTATGCTGTAGGACCTTATTTGGATGGTAATCCCAATCAGGCCGGAAATCAGAATGCAATTTTCAGATTTCCATTGAATCCAACTCAAAATACGGGTACGCCAACAGCTACAACGGGAGGTAATATCGGAGTATTTATTAATGGAGTAGCCATGTATGATTTTAGAGATGGCGTGGCTTGGAATTCAACAACCAATGCTTTGTGTGGTGGTCCGGGAAATCCGACGTGTACAGGAACTCCAGCATGGTACAGAGATGCGGTATTATATGAAAGACCCGGATTTGATTGTTCTAAAGGACATCCCGGTGGAACCAATTATCATCATCATCAGAATCCAAGTGCGTTTGATTTAGATCTGAATGTGATTTCAAATATTTGCAATTTATATGATGCTGATGGTTTGTATGCCATTAATACATCAGAACATTCACCACTTATAGGTTTTGCATACGATGGATTTCCTGTTTACGGCGCATATGGTTATGCCAATACCGATGGAACCGGTGGAATAACCCGAATAAAATCAGGATATCAATTGCGAAATATTACGGTGAGAACACATCATGCAAATGGAACTGATGTTAATGATGGTCCGGCTGTAAGCGCTACCTACCCTTTAGGTTATTTCAGAGAAGATTATGAATGGATTTCACATCCGGGTGATGCTAGTTATTTAGACGAACACAACGGGAGATTTTGCATTACACCTGAGTATCCATCAGGTATTTATTGCTATTTTGCAACAGTTGATGCTAATCATAATTCGTACTATCCTTATTTAGTTGGGCCAACTTACTACGGAAACAAAACAGCTGCTAAAGTTACCACTGTAAGTGAAACTACAACCACTTATACTCCTACTCTATCTACAACAGATAGTAATTTAAAAGAGGAGTCATTAGTTATATTTCCTAATCCCTCATCTGATTTAATAGCGATCCAAATGGAAGGTTTAGTTGGTAGTACTTTAAAAATTGATTTGTTTGATATAGCCGGACGATTGGTGAAATCAACCACAATCAATGCTGGGCAGACAATTAGTTATTTTGATGTACAAGATGTATATAGCGGTACATATTTTATTAAAATTTCTGACGGAAATAAAAGTCTTTCGAGAACTATTGCCATACAAAAATAAATTAATGATTGTTTTTGATTCAAAATGGTTTAGTTTCTCAATGAATTAAACCATTTTAATTTCCCCTTAACTAAAATGAATTGAAATGAAAATTTTAAATATCTGCATTCTATTCCTTTTTTGTCTATTCAAGTTGGAAGCACAAACGGTTGGATTGTTACAACATGATTCCGGAACTTTGGATGATGGCTATGTTCTGTTTTCTCCGATAAGCAGCACAACGACCTATCTTATCGATAAGTGTGGTAAACAAATAAAAACCTGGCCTAGTACATACAGACCTGGTCAAGCTGTTTATATTTTACCCGACGGAACATTGCTACGTTCAGGCAATGCCAACAATACAACTTTTAATGCTGGAGGAAGAGGTGGCATAATTCAAAAGATAGACTGGGATGGTAATCCAACTTGGACTTATACAATTTCCGATGCAACTCAATGCCAGCATCACGATATAAAAGCATTGCCGAATGGAAATGTTTTAGCAATTGTTTGGGAATCAAAAACCAATACTGAAGCTATTGCACAAGGAAGAAATCCTGCTTTAGTTCCATCTACGGTTTGGAGTGAAAAAATTATTGAGATTCAACCTGTTGGAGCAACTGGCGGAAATATTGTTTGGGAATGGCATTTATGGGATCATTTGGTACAAGATTTTGATAGTTCAAAACCAAATTTTGGAACAGTGAGTACTTCTCCACAGTTGATCAACTTAAATTACGGTGCAAGCGCTACAAATGCAGATTGGATCCATTTGAACTCCGTTGATTACAATCCATCATTAGATCAAATTGTGCTTAGTTCACATGAGTTTGATGAAATCTGGATTATTGATCATAGTACGACAACTGCTCAAGCAGCCAGTCATAGTGGTGGTAATTCAAATAAAGGAGGAGATATATTGTACCGCTGGGGAAATCCTCAAGCTTATAATAACGGAATAGCATCAGATCAAAAATTATTTGGTCAACATAATGCTTATTGGATAGAGAATGGCTATCCTTTCGAAAATCAAATAATGGTTTTTAATAATGGAAATGGTCGCACAGGCGGGAATTATTCTACTGTTGAAATTATTAATCCACCTATTTCCGGATTTAACTATACAGCAACCTTACCTTATTTACCTACCACACCATCATGGTTGTATAATTCAGGTAATCCCAATACTATATATGCGGCCAATATTTCGGGTTCGCAACAATTGTCTAACGGAAATGTTCTGCTGTGTGATGGTCCGTTAGGCACTTTCAGAGAAGTAAATTCATCAGGAACAACAATTTGGAAATATGTTAACCCCGTTAATAACACCGGTATAATTAATCAAGGTACTACTCCTACTCAGAATATTGTTTTTAGATGCACATTCTATCCTAGTAATTACTCAGGATTTACCGGACATACATTAACACCGGGAAGTACAATTGAAAATTCGAATACAGTTTCTAGCTCCTGCAATCTAAATTTATCGGTTTCAGAAAATGAGTTGAACGATAAAATAAAACTTTACCCGAATCCGGCAAAAGAAATCATGACTATCGATTATTCGGGCATAAATGTAATAAGTATAGAAATATTTAGCTCTTTAGGTCAAAAAATATTTGCTAAAAATAAGATTGGTTATCAAAGTCAAATTCCGGTATCACATTATGAGAAGGGACTTTATCTTGTAAAAATCACTGACGGTAAAAATGTCTTAACCAAAAAAATAGTAATCGATTAATTTTTAAAAAGTCCATTCTAGTAATTCTTTAGTTCAAATAACCAGTATACAGACAAGTTCATTATTGTACAATTTCCTTCTAAAAAACCACTTTTTTTTTTATACTACAGTTAACAATATATATCTTTGCGTTTCTTAAAAATATAAGCACGTAAAATGAAGATTTCATATAATTGGTTAAAGCAATTTATTAAAACAGATTGGGATTCGGAAAAAACCGGATCAATGTTGACTGACCTAGGTTTAGAGGTGGAAGGAATTGAAAAATACCAATCTATTAAAGGAGGACTAGAAGGCATTGTTGTTGGACATGTTTTATCATGTGAACAGCATCCTAATGCAGATAAACTTAAGATCACCAAAGTAGATTTAGGTAATGGTGAGCCTATACAAATTGTTTGTGGTGCAAGTAATGTAGCTGCCGGACAAAAAGTCCCTGTGGCCACTATTGGTACTAAGTTATATGACAAAGATGGCGGATCATTTGAAATTAAGAAAGGTAAAATCAGAGGTGAAGAAAGTCACGGAATGATTTGCGCTGAAGACGAGATAGGTCTTGGAGACAGTCATGACGGTATTATGGTATTAGATGCTGAGTTACAACCCGGAACTCCCGCTTCCCAAGTATTCAATATTGAGAATGATGAAGTATTTGAAATCGGTTTAACACCTAACCGAGCTGATGCGATGAGCCATTGGGGTGTTGCCCGTGATTTACGTGCAGGAATGTTACAACAAGATGAGCATGTAGAATTAATTACACCGTCTGTAAGTTCTTATAAAGTGGAGAAAAGAACCCTTAAAATCGACGTAAATGTTGAGGATAATAAGTTGGTTCCAAGATATTGTGGTGTTACTATTTCCGATTTAAAAGTAGGCCCATCTCCTGCTTGGTTACAAAACCGTTTGAAAGCGATTGGTTTAACTCCGAAGAATAATGTTGTTGATGTTACTAATTATGTATTACATGAATTAGGTCAGCCTTTGCATGCCTTTGATGCATCTAAAATTCACGGAAAAATCATTGTGAAAAATGTAGCTGATGGAACTAAGTTTGTCACATTAGATGATGTTGAACGTACATTAAGTGCTGAAGACATTATGATTTGTGATGAAAAAGGTCCGTTATGTATTGCAGGTGTAATGGGTGGTAAAAATTCAGGAGTTAACGAAAGTACTACATCTATTTTCCTTGAAAGTGCTTATTTCAATCCAGTATCTGTAAGAAAGACAGCAAAACGCCACGGAATTAATTCGGATGCATCTTTCCGTTTTGAAAGAGGTATTGATCCAAGCATTACAGAATACGCGTTAAAACGTGCTGCTATCTTAATTAAAGAAGTAGCTGGTGGTGAAATGACATCAGATATTGTTGATGTATATCCCAAAAAAGTAGAAGATCATCAAGTATTATTGAATCTTGAAAAAGTTAATAAACTGATCGGACAAACGATTCCTGATGATGAGATTAAAAACATCCTAGTTTCGCTTGATATTAAAGTTAACAGTATTACTAAAGTAGGATTAGGTTTAGTTGTTCCTGCATACCGCGTGGATGTAACCCGTGAGATTGATGTAATTGAAGAAATTCTTCGTGTTTACGGTTATAACAATATTGAATTTACCCAAAAACTGAATGCTACGACAGCACATTCACCTAGAACCGAAGATTATAAGATTCAGAATATCGTTGCTAATTTATTGACGTCTAACGGCTTCAATGAGATGATGGCTAATTCGTTAACCACACCATCTTATGTTGCTTTAAGCGATAGTCTTAATGAAAGTAATAATGTTTTGATGCTTAATCCGTTGAGTAACGATTTATCAGCAATGCGCCAGTCGTTATTATTTTCAGCTTTAGAAGCGGTTTCATTCAACATCAACCGTCGTAACGCAGATTTAAAGTTATTTGAATTCGGAAAAACCTATCATAAATTGTTATCAGGTAATCAGGAAAACACTCATTTAACTTTAACAGTAACCGGTGACCGTAACGCTGAAAGCTGGACAAACCCACAAAAGCCTTCTGATTTCTTTTTATTCAAAGGTTATGTAATGGGCATTTTAGAACGATTAGGATTGAACAAATCTTTAGTGGCTATTCCATTAAAAACAGATGTTTTTGCAGAGGGAATGGTTTATGAATTAGGAAGCTCTACTTTAGTGGAATTTGGAACCATCAAAAAAACAGTATTAAAGCATTTCGACATCAAACAAGATGTTTTCTTTGCTGATTTTAATTGGAATGCAATTTTAAAACATATATCAGCTAACGGAATCAAATTTACTGAAATTGCTAAATACCCTGAAGTACGTCGTGATTTAGCCCTTTTATTAGATCAGAATATTGAATTTTCAAAAATTTATGATTTAGCTAAAAATGCTGAGAAGAACTTGTTGACGAAAGTGGATTTATTTGATGTTTATCAAGGTAAGAACCTACCAGAAGGAAAAAAATCATATGCGGTAAGTTTTACATTACAGGATACTTCAAAAACGCTGACAGATTCACAAATTGATAAAGTAATGAGTAAGTTAACGCAAACTTTTGAAACTGAATTAGGAGCAAGTTTGAGATAATAACTCGATTATCAACATACTATAAAAAAGGGACATTTATTGTCCCTTTTTCTTTGTTAAAAATATTTTTACAGTAGCGTGATTTGAATTACATTTTGTGGTAATTTTAGTCTACTTATAAATCACTTTTATGGGCGAAAAAATCAAATTACCATTAATTTTTGGTTTATCCCAAGTATCAACACAGGTAGATAGTTGTGGAGGAATCAATGATACTTACAGTAAAAATAAAGCAACAAGAAGTACTGTACAATTAGAATATGAATTGGAATAACCAATTGCTAAGCAACCCGGAAAACCCGGGTTTTTATTTATTATAAAGTGATACTACTTCTTAATCTATATTAAGTGCTTCCGAGCTGAATCAAGATAACTTTGTTATATCATTTAAAAGAATAAAACAATGGCAACAAAAAAAATCGAATTAGTAGCCGAACCAAGAGCACCACATTTTGTAGGTGACGGTTTTAGAGTTCATAATTTTATTCCCAGTGGTTTTCGCTTGGACATGGAACGTATGAGTCCGTTTATTATGTTAGATTATAATTCAAAATACAACTTCCCTCCTTCCGAAATCCCTAAAGGTGTTGGTGTACATCCGCATCGTGGTTTTGAAACGGTAACCATTGCCTACAAAGGAAAAGTGGCACATCATGACAGTGCCGGAGGTGGCGGAATTATTGGTGAAGGCGACGTACAGTGGATGACGGCAGCTTCGGGTGTTTTACACAAAGAATACCACGAAGAAGAATTCAGTAAAACCGGCGGTGAATTCCAAATGGTACAGCTTTGGGTTAATCTGCCTGCAAAAGACAAAATGAGTCAGCCGAAATACCAAGCTATAACCAATGCACAGATGGGTAATTATGAATTGGCTGATAATGCTGGACATATTGAAGTTATAGCAGGCAATTATAAAGACGTTAAAGGACCAGCTTCAACATTCACTCCTGTCCATATGCAAAACGCCAAGCTGAAGAAAGATGGGAAAGCTAATTTTTCTTTTCCTGCTCATTATAACACTGCGCTATTAATTATTGAAGGAAGTGCTAAAATTAACAATGAAGTAGTTGTTCCTACAGATCATTTTGTATTATTTGAAAACGAAGGAGAAGAATTTACTATTGAAGCGCTGGAAAATGCCATAGTACTGGTACTGAGCGGAGAACCCATTAATGAACCGATAGTACCTCATGGCCCATTTGTAATGAATACCCGTGAAGAAATCATTCAGGCTATGGAAGATTTCAGTCAAGGAAAATTTGGTCATTTAGAAGACTAATAAACATAGAAAGCAGTAATTGTATTTTGATTACTGCTTTTTCATCATCATAAAACTAACAATCTAATACACTGAAAAATGAAAGATGAATATTTAGACATTCCTCTAATTAAAAACGAAGCAAAACATCAATTTGAAATCAGTATCGATGAGCATAAAGCTTTAATTGTTTATAAAGAAAGTGCAAACGTAATTACGTTAATCCACACCGAAGCAGCTCCTGAGCTGGAAGGAAAAGGAGCTGCAACTGCCGTTATTGAAAAAACGCTGGATTATATTGAAAAAGACCATTTTAAGCTTATTCCGCTTTGTCCATTAGTATTTGCTTATATCAAAAGACATCCGGAATGGAAACGGATTGTTGATGAAAGTTTTAAAAAATTTGAGGAATAAATAGTAATTTTAGAGAAACGAAAAAACATGTCAAACATACAATTAATAATTGAAGAGCGTTCGGCAGATATTGGCAATTTTATGGTTGGAAGATTGCTGCCGTTCAGAGAAAAACGCTCTGTAGGTCCGTTTACTTTTATCGATCATATGGGGCCGGCTTTTTTAAAAGATTATCAGAATTTGGATGTTCCGCCTCATCCTCATATTGGACTTTCAACTTTGACCTATCTTTTTGAAGGAAGTATTATGCATCGGGACAGTTTGGGAACCGAAGTCGAAATTCAGCCTGGAGCGGTTAACTGGATGACGGCTGGTAGCGGCATAACCCATTCCGAAAGAACACCTGAATATTTGAGAACTTCAGATAAAGCGTTACACGGATTACAAATTTGGGTGGCACTTCCGAAGGAATTGGAAGAAATGGAACCTAACTTTACCCATGTGGAAAAAGAAGACATTCCGCACTGGGAAGAGCATGGTTTATCTTTTAAACTGATTGCCGGTGAAGCTTTTGGAAGAAAATCACCTGTTCCGGTTTATAGTCCGCTTTACTTTTTAGAAATTAAAAGTAGCAAAGCACAAAAAATCAGCATTGGCCAACATTTATTTGGTGAAAGCGCTTTATATATACTAGAAGGAAGCATTACAGATGGTACTAATCATTTCGAACCAAAACAAATTCTAATTGCCAAAGACAGTACACTTTGTGAATTTGAAATGGCAGAAAACACAACGGTATATATTTTTGGAGGTGAAGCATTTCCTGAGGAACGAATCATCTTTTGGAACTTTGTTTCTTCCAGCAAAGACCGAATCGAAAAAGCAAAGAAGGATTGGGAAAATCAAGACTTCCCGAAAGTTCCGGGAGAAACCGAGTTTGTTCCACTACCCGCACCCATTAAATTTTAAAATTATGCAAAAAGTAACTGCTGTTATCGGACAACAAAACTATAGAACCGAAATTAAGAACGCTACCAATACACTCATTGCTGATGAATCAGTTGAAGCTGGCGGCCAAAATTTAGGATTTGCGCCGCGTGAATTATTAGCCGCTTCCCTAGCCGCTTGTACCTCCATCACTTTAAAGATGTATGCTGATCGAAAAGAGTGGAATCTAAGAGAGACCAAAGTAGAAGTTACTTTTGAATGGAACAAAGAAGAATCGAAATCGTTGCTATCACGAAAGATAGAATTAATCGGTGATTTAGATGAATCACAAAAAGAACGTTTGTTAGTTATAGCTAACTCATGCCCCATTCATAAAATTTTATCGAATCCATTTACAATAACAACTTCTTTGGTTTAATCTTCATAGTTTGTTTTTTGAATAGGTAAAATCTTACAAATTTGTATATTTGTCAAAAAACAAACTATGAAGCTTAAACTACTTTTAATCACTATTATTTTATCTTTTACACAAGCAGTCACTGCTCAAAAGAATCCGGGAGTTGTTGGTTTATACCAAGAAAAAGGACAGTCTGGTAACGGAGGCAAAACGAGTATTTATATTTTAAAAGACAATACTTTTGCTATTATTGGCTATGGTACCTACATTTCAGGTACATGGACTTCTGCAAAAAACCAGGTAACGTTAACTCCGGTGAATCCTCAATCTCGTTTTGAATTGTACGGCCGTCACAATCCCAAATTAAAAAAAGCCTGTAAAGTCATGTTTCATAATTTTGAAAAAGACGAAACTTTTATTGGCTTGGAAAAAGATAAAGAAATAACCTTACAACGCGTGTTTAACAAATCGGCCAATTGCTTAAAGTTCCCAAATACCTACAAATTCAATAAGAAAGTGGAAGAACTATTGTTTTCAGGAATTGTGTCTGATATGCCAGAAACAAAAAATTCTGTATACAGCTTTAAAATAGAGAATGATTTTAATGAATTTATTGCCTATTATGTTGAATCATCAAAATATTATAAGGCCATTGTTTTCAATATTAAAAAAGATGGATTGCAACTGATTGATGAAAAAGAAATTATGAAGAAAAGTAATTTCAAAGCCAAAGACTTGGCTGATTTGAAAGAAATGCAGGAAACAATACAAAAATCGAAATCAAGAGATATTTTATTTGTAAATCCTTCTTATAATATTGTTGGTACAAAAGATATCAATTTAGAAGAGTATGCATTCAATGAAAAGAAAAATGAATTTACGCACAAAACAAACAAACCTGAAAAAGAAGCCTTATTTCAAGATTTGAGTTTATTATACAAATACGAAAAAATAAATTCAGTAAACATATTAACTATTCCGTTCAAAATAAATGAAAGTAATGTGTTTACGGCTAAATGTCCCGAAAAAGGAAAAGAAGTACAATAAAGAAAAATCCCGCTACTAAGGCGGGATTTTTAATATAGTTTATTCAACTACTAACTTCGCAGTGAATAATTTTCTGGAATGAATTTTCAGAATATAAATGCCTTTAGGCAAATCTTGTGTGATTAACGAATACTTATTATTGTTCACGTTTTTAGTTGCGTATAACAACTTGCCTTCCGTATTGAAAATCTCAATTTCATCGATTGGATAATCCGATTGAATAAAAGTTTGGTTGTTACTTTGTGCAGGATTCGGGTAAACTTTTAATCCGTTATCAATTTTAAAATCATCGTTTCCTAAAGTAGGATTAATTACCTGAAAAGAAACCCTATTAGAAACTTCATTATAGGAATCATTTGTAAACATTACCATGAAATAATTCCCTGTTTGTGTAGGTAATTCTGCTCCATTTATATTCTTCGTTCCTTCTGCTAATCCTTCAAAATATGTGTAGCTAACCAACGGATTCACATTGGGATTATCACCTTCATGGTAAATACCCAACCAATCTTTCACGATTCCCGGAGCATCTGTCCACGAAGCGGTAATCTGTTCACCTAAATCATATACTGGTTTATTGATCCATAATTCGGTTACGATATCACCCACTTTGAAGAATACTTTATTACCAATTGCATTGTATCCATTCTGCAAGTAATATTCAGCATAATAATAACCCTTTGGCAGATTATTGAATGTTCTAGTTCCCGAAGCCGTAGTTACATATTGCCATGAAGCAGCAGCCACACTTCCGCCCGGATTCACACCCATTTTGTAGATTCCAATCCAATCATTAGTTAATTGCGGACCGTTACTAAAAGTAACAATTACCGGAGAACCCACTGCATATTCTTCTTGATTAGTACTCAATACCGGAACTGGCCCAACATAAAAGTATTTTCTTGATGCAATTTCTGTATATCCGCCGTTTGAAAAAATGGCTGCGAAGTAGCGTCCTTTATTAGGTAAACCACTTGAAAAATTAATAAATCCACTCGCACTACCATTCGTATATTGCCAAGTTTGCGATGGAGATGCTGCTCCTGGGGTTTGTCCTTCTCTATACAAACCAATCCAAGTAGATGTACTAGCCGGAGCATCGGTGAAATTAACTTTTATAGGTGTGTTTTGTGCATAGGTTGCAGCATCCAGTGTGATTTCGGTATTAATAGTTGTGCTTCCTGATATCGTAAACGTTTTTACATCACTCCATGGTGACCATTCTAAATTGCGGTCACGGTATCTTAATTTCATATAATATTGACCATTCGGTAGTGAATTGGCAGCCAAAGTCATTTTAGTAATATCAATACCTAAATTCTGATTTACGGTGGAATCTCTTCTTGTTCCATACTTACCATATAAATTTTCAAAATCTCGATAGACTTCTTTCTTAATAATATCAAACGTAGGTGTTTGAGATATAACAAATTGACTTGTATTTAATAACTCATTAGTTGAAGTACTAAAAGCTGAGCCATTCACTGTTAAAGGTAAAGTTACATTGGCAGTAAAATTATTTGTAATGGAAGGTTTTGCTGGAGCTGGTTTATTTTTGTAACGATGAAAAGTATCCATTAACTGATTGTTTTTCCAACGATCCACACTTCCGATAGAATAACTTTCTACATCCATCTTACCATTAATCACATCAATGTCAACGATTTGATAAATCCAGTTGCAGATTGTTTTCTGAACATCATCAAAATCCTGTTCGGTAGAAGAACCCCAATACTGATCCCAAGCTGTTCCACCTGAAATAATATTATAATTTGGTGTGTTTTTCAATTGGCCTCTGTGATATAAATGATGATGTGCTCCAATGTGCATGGTATATTTTGATGAAGTAACCAATAAAGGTACTGCGGTGTTTCTAACCCATGTAGAAATATCACCAACATATTGTTCTGCCTGATAAGGTCTGTGACTTAAGGAAAAAATCCAATCAACTGTTGTATCAGTATTAGCAGCAGCAACCACCTGTTGCAACCAGTTCAGCTGAGCAGCGCCAGTGTGCTCAGAACTTAAACTAATGAATAACACATTTCCTGCTTGTTGTGCATAATAGTTTTCAGTTCCTGAAGAAATACCTTTATAACTTAATTCACTCATATAAAAGTGGTCGTAATAGGAATTCATTCCTAAAGTTCCATAAGTTTCATGATTTCCTACCGTTGTTTGAATCGGAATATTTCCGGATAAACCTTTGTTCTTTTTAAAATGTACGTGTTCATAATGATCCAAAGTACCAACATCAACCTGATCTCCTACCATAAAAGTCATTGAAATGTTATCATCAGGAGATAAAGAAGCTCCCCATTTGTCACGGATTTTTCTTTTAGCTGCAGAAACCAATGAATCGTAACGTGGTACAGCTTTCAATTGATTATCACCCATAATTAAAAATCGGATGTGTCCATCTGCTGTTGCTGGTTGTCCGGGATTGGGTAATGTCTTAAAAGAATAAACAGACGAATAGGAAGCGCCCGTTTTGATTCTGTAGTAATACTTTGTATTAGGAGCTAAATTGGTCAATTTAACACTGTGGTAAAAATAATTGCCTGGGTAACCTGAATCAGTGAAGATATTCGTATTACCTGTTGCAGTAACATTTAAGTTACCTGAAGTTGAACCATACTCAACAATAGATTCAGAGTTACTTTCTGTTTTCCAGTTCACATAAATGGAATTTGGCGTCACATTCTGGAGATAAGGATGTAAGCTTTGTGCTTTGACTGTCATCCCGACACTTAAAAGCAATAATAGCATGTAGATTTTTTTCATTGTGTAGTTTGTTAATTAGACTGGGCAAAACTATTACTCTCATTTCCAATTGCTTTTAACAAAATGTTACACTTCGTTTATGCTTACTTTCCTTAATTGTTAACTTTGTTAATTAATTATATTTTTTTACCTATAAAGATTAAATTGCTGCTAAATGATACGAACATGAAATTCAATTTAACACAAGCCATCGAAATATTAGAACGTACACCCTCTACTCTAGGTACATTACTTGACGGGTTATCAGAAGAATGGACAGGAAACAATGAAGGTGAAGAAAGTTGGAGTCCTTATGATGTGGTGGGTCATTTAATACACGGCGAAAAAACAGATTGGATTAAACGTCTGGAAATTGTTTTGGCTGATGGCGGAAGCAAAATTTTCGAACCTTTTGATCGTTTTGCCCAATTTGAAGAAAGCAAAGGAAAAACATTGAATCAGCTTTTGGCCGAATTTAAAGATATTCGGACAGAAAACCTTCAATACCTGAAATCTAAAAATCTCAATAGAAATGATTTTGAAAAAGTTGGCATACATCCTGCTTTAGGAGAAGCTACATTAGAAAATCTTCTCTCCACATGGGTTGTACATGACTTGAATCATTTATCGAAAATTTCGAGAGTCATGGCAAAACAATACAAAAACAGTGTTGGTCCTTGGGTGGAGTATCTTCCTATTTTAAAATAAAAAATCCCACTTTTCAGTGGGATTCTATATTTATGAATACATTTTCTTTCTCATTTCCTGAATTTTTTCATCTTCAAGATATTCGTCAAATGTCATATATCGGTCAATTACTCCGTTTGGTGTAATTTCCAAGATTCTGTTAGCCACAGTTTGTGCAAACTCGTGGTCATGTGTTGTAAATAAAACCGAACCTTTAAAGTTTTTTAACGAGTTGTTAAATGCTGTAATCGATTCCAAATCCAAGTGATTCGTTGGTTCGTCTAACATTAAAACGTTAGCACGCAACATCATCATTCTGGATAACATACAACGTACTTTTTCACCTCCTGATAATACACGTCCTGTTTTTAATGCTTCTTCTCCTGAGAAAATCATTTTCCCTAAGAAACCACGAACATATACTTCATCTCTTTCTTCTTCTGTTTTAGCCCATTGACGTAACCAATCTACCAAAGTAAGGTCATTTTCAAAGAAGCTATGGTTATCACCAGGTAAATACGATTGATTTGTTGTAATTCCCCAATCAAAAGTACCCGAATCCGGTGTTAAATTACCGTTTAAAACTTCGTAAAAAGCACTGGTAGCACGTGAATCTCTTGAGAAGACAACTATTTTATCGCCTTTGGCCATATTTAAGTCTACATTTTTGAAAAGCACTTCACCATCAACAGAAACAGATAAATCCTGAACATTTAAAATCTGATCTCCAGCTTCACGCTCCTGATCGAAAATGATTGCAGGGTAACGACGGCTAGAAGGTTTGATTTCTCCAATATTTAATTTCTCAATCATTTTTTTACGAGAAGTAGCTTGTTTTGATTTAGCCACGTTCGCAGAAAAACGACGAATGAATTCTTCTAATTCAGCTTTTTTCTCTTCAGCCTTTTTGTTTTGTTGTGCTCTTTGCTTTGCAGCTAACTGAGATGACTCATACCAGAAAGTATAGTTACCTGAGTAATGGTTGATTTTTCCAAAATCGATATCTGAAACATGCGTACAAACTGCATCTAAAAAGTGACGGTCGTGAGAAACCACTAATACCGTATTTTCATAATTTGCTAAGAAATTCTCTAACCAACCGATGGTTTCAAAGTCCAAGTCGTTGGTAGGCTCATCCATGATTAAAACGTCAGGGTTTCCGAATAATGCCTGTGCCAAAAGGACACGCACTTTCAGTTTTCCTTCCATTTCACTCATTAAAGTGTAATGGTAATCAGCTGAAATACCTAAGTTAGATAACATGGTTGCAGCATCAGAATCAGCATTCCATCCATTCATTTCTTCAAACTGAACCTGTAACTCACCTATTCTGTCGACTTTATCATCAGAATAATCAGCATACAAATCATCCATTTCTTTTTTCACTGCGAATAACGTTTTGTTCCCCATTAAAACGGTTTCCAAAACAGTATGCTCGTCAAACATATTGTGGTTCTGATTCAAAACCGACATACGTTTTCCAGGCTCAAGAATTACACGTCCTGAAGTTGGATCGATATCTCCTGATAATATTTTTAAGAAAGTTGATTTTCCTGCACCATTTGCACCAATAATTCCGTAGCAGTTACCTTGAGTAAAAGTCACGTTTACTTCATCAAATAAAATTCGTTTACCAAATTGAACCGATAAATTAGAAACTGTAAGCATTTATTTATTTTTTTAA
>DATEDY010000055.1:0-4873 GCA_035281405.1 Flavobacterium sp. | reverse complement strand
GATGAAAACGAATATGCAAATCCTCAAAACCTCAAAAAACACATTTCTTACTTGGCTTCTGATGCCATGAAGGGAAGACTGACAGGATCTAAGGAAGAAAAACTGGCAGCTGATTATATTGTTTCTGAATTCAAAAAACTAAAACTTAAGCCTTACAATAAGCAATTCCTACAGTCTTTTAATTATTCAGTTCGCCTGAATCCGCATGACACCATTTCGAAAGGGAAGGCTAATTCAGGAAATAATGTGATTGGCTATTTGGATAATGGTGCGGCAAAAACAATTGTGATTGGTGCGCATTATGATCATTTGGGATTGAATGAACATTTGCATTCAACAAAAATGAATTCGGAAGGTGAAATCCACAATGGCGCTGATGATAATGCTTCTGGAGTAGCTGGTGTATTGGAGTTAGCCAGAATGTTGTCGCAAAATAAAACAAAGGAAAAAGCGAATTATATATTTGCTTTATTTTCAGGTGAAGAAGATGGTTTGATTGGTTCCAAAGAAATGGCTTCAACCATTAAAACACTTTATCCTAATGTAATGGCAATGATCAATATGGACATGATTGGTCGTCTCGATGATAAAAAAACAATGATTGTTGGGGGTGTAGGAACAAGTCCTTCTTTCCCCGAAATTATTGAAAGAAATAAACCGGCAGGATTTGGTATTACTCAGGAGTTGAGCGGAGTAGGACCGTCTGACCATACTTCTTTTTATTTGAAAGATATTCCGGTATTGTTCTTCTTTACTGGAACACATTCTGATTATCACAAACCAAGTGATGACGAAGAAAAAATTAATTATTACGGAGTGGAAAATATCGTGAATTATATTTTCCGAACGGTTAATGCAATAGCTGATGCAGAGAAACTGGAATTTACCAAAACGAAAATCACTTCCGAAAAGAAAGCGCCAAAATATAAAGTGACTTTGGGTATCATGCCGGATTATACTGATCACGGTGATGGCCTCCATGTTGACGGTGTAACCGAAGGGCGTCCTGCAAATATTGCCGGAATACTTGAAGGTGATATTATCACTAAAATAGGGGATTGCCCCATAAAAGAAGTCTATAGCTATATGGATTGTTTGGCTAAACTGAATTCTGGTGATGAAAGGGAAGTAACAATTCTGAGAAAGGGTGAGGAAATAAAGGTTAAAGTTATTTTTTAAGTTTATAAACTGATAGGAAATCCGCTTTGTTTAAAGCGGATTTTTTTTATTTCTGTTTAGTAGTCTTTTTCTTTTAAAAAGCTTTAAATTTATATAAGATTCTGATTTTTAATTGTTAATGTGCTTTAAATTGTAAAGATGAAACTCCAAAAGCTACTTTTTATGCTTGTGTTATTCTGTTTTTATAACTGTAAAAGCAAAGAAGAGCAACAAGCCGAAGACTTAAATTTTATAACCGAAGTTAATTTATTGGTGGATAAAATTGAAGCTACCAAAGAAAAAATGCAACGCATTGAAATTTTATCAAAAGATTTAAATAGTGACCAAATAAAGCAAAAATGGTCTAAAATCCATTTTTATTTGGAAAAAGGAAAGGTTTGCCGAATTAAAACATATCCACATGAAGAAAATTCAAAGCAAACGGATGAGTTTTATTTTGATAACGACCAGCTTGTTTTTGCCATATTACAAGATAACGGAGATCAAGCCACAGGTAAGCAGGAACTGAATTTTGGGAGAATGTATTATTTTAAAGATGATGAATTGGTCAAAGAAGTTATTCATTCAGAAAAAAAGGATAATGAATTAAAAAGTTCTGAAAGTAAAAGATTATTAGAGGAAGCAAATGAATATTTGGAACTATTAAAAAACAACGAATAGTTTAATTCCTAAGACAAAGTCATAGAAGTATTGTGAAGCCAATAGTAACTCTTGTGGAGCCAATAGTAACTCTTGTGGAGCCAACAGTAACTCTTGTGGAATCAATAGTAACTCTTGTAGAGCCTCTAAATTATTGATAATTACCTAATGCAGTTCAAAATATCGGTTGGGATAATCTGAAATAATTCCGTCAACCTTCATTTTGATGATTTGCTGCATGTCTTTCTTGTCGTTAACAGTCCACGGAATTACTTTGATGTTTTGTTGGTGAAGTTGATTTACTTTCTTCTTATTAAGAAGTTTATAGTACGGACTGTAAACATCTGGTTTAAAGCCTAACAGTTTTAAGTTTTCATCAATACTGAATTCATTTTCAACTAATAAAACAGTTTTGAATTCAGGATATTCTTTGTGTAGAAACCTCAGTGTTCTCACGTCAAAAGATTGAATAAAAACCCGATCGTCGATTTGTTTTTCTTTAATGACTTTTACCATTAAATTGACAAAGTCTTCCGTTTTTGGATGAAAAATTCCATCACCTTCAATAGTTGTTTTGGTTTCAATGTTATAATATATTTTCTTGCCAGGGTGTTTTATTTTTATGTAATGTTCAACTGAATCAATTACTTCTGAAAGCAATGGTTTGTAAGTCTTAATTTTTTGTTGTTCTAAAAACCTCGGATGAATTTTGCTGCCACAATCGTATTGTTTGATTTGTTCATAATTCATTTGATACAAATTGTAACTCTTTTCATCTTTCTCTTCAATTGCCTTTCCGTTTAAATCCAATGCTATTTCATACGATAAAAAAGGTTCGTGCGACAACACTACTTGGTTGTCTTTTGAGATCACTACATCCATTTCTAAAGTGGTTACACCTAAGTCAATTGCTTTCAACATGGCTTGAATGGAATTTTCAGGAAGTAGTCCTCGACAACCGCGATGGCCTTGAATGTCAAATTCTTGTGCAAATGCAAAAAAGGGCAGTAATACGAAAAGGTAAGTGAATTTCATTATATTTTCTTTAAAACGTCGATTAAATAGTCAATATCTTCAATGGTGTTATAATGAGAAAGCGAAATGCGGATATTTGGTCTCTTTAGTAATTCTTTTGGTAAAAATGCCTCTAAAACATGTGAAGGTTTTACACTTCCGGATTGACACGCACTTCCTCTGGAAACCGCAATACCATTCATGTCCAATTGAAACAGAAGCATACTGATTTTGCTTTCGTCAAATGGTAAAATAGCATTGGTTACATTATAGAATGTATCCGAAGGATTTCCCGCAAAAGTAACTTCCGGAAACTGCACTTGAAGTTGCTTGATTAGGTATTCTTTCAGTTTTATGACATCATTTTTTTCTACAGGCAATGTTTCGATGGCTACTTCTAATGCTTTAGCCATGCCTACAATATTATGTACGCTTTCGGTTCCTGCTCGCAGCCCTTTTTCTTGTTCTCCACCTAATAATATTGGTTGTAAAACAATTCCCTTTCGTATGAATGCAAATCCAATTCCTTTCGGTCCATGGAATTTATGTGCGCTTGCCACTAAAAAATCGATGGGTAAATTGGCTAAATCAATTGGTGTTTTTCCTACTGACTGAACAGTATCTGTATGAAAATAGGCATTATTGTCTTTACAAAGTTGTCCTACTTTTTCTAAGTTTAATACAGTACCAATTTCATTATTGACGTGCATTAAACTGACTAATGTTTTTTTATTTAATGAAAGTAATTCATGCAAATGGCTATAATCAATAGTTCCATCTGATAAAATATTGACGTAATCTACTTGGATTCCAAATTGTTTTTCGAAAACTTCAACGGTATGTAAAACTGCATGATGCTCTATTTTACTGGTGATGATGCGTTCTACTTTTAAATCTCTAACGCAAGATAAAATGATAAAATTATTAGCCTCGGTTCCACACGAAGTAAAAATGATTTCCTGTGAATTGCAGTTTAGATTTTTAGCAATGCTCTTTCGCGATAATTCAATTAAATTCTTAGAATTTCTTCCGAATGAATGCGAAGAAGAAGGATTTCCGAAATTTTCAGTCAGCACTTTAGTCATTTCTGTGATGACTTCCGAACGCAATTGTGTTGTTGATGCGTTATCTAAATACACGTTTTTCATAAGGCTCAAATTTAGCAATTTTATATCTTTGGTCACAAAATCTTTCCAATTGAAAAAAATACTCCTTTTATCGGACACACACAGTCATATTGATGAAGCAATTATGAAGCATGTAAACTGGGCCGATGAAGTATGGCATGCTGGCGATATTGGTAATCTCACAGTAACTGATACTATTAAAAAAGTTAAGCCTTTAAAAGCTGTTTATGGTAATATTGATGGAGCAGAGGCAAGGTTGGAATTTCCTTTGCATAACCGATTTATGTGCGAAGGAGTGGATGTTTGGATTACTCATATTGGCGGATACCCAGGAAAGTACAATCAGGAAATTAGGGAAGAAATTAAAAAGAATCCTCCAAAATTATTCATTTGCGGCCATTCTCATATTTTGAAAGTACAGTTTGATAAAGCACTGAATTTATTGCACATGAACCCTGGAGCTGCAGGAAAAAGCGGATTTCATCAAGTGAGAACCATGCTTCGATTTGTAATCGAAGGAGATAAAATAAAAGATTTGGAAATCGTGGAACTTGGGAAAAAGTAAATTATTCTTTAACTTTTACAATGATATTGGTTCCTTCTCCTTCTTTAGATTTGATGGTGATTGAGCCATGCATGTTTTTGACACGGGCACGAATTTGAGTTAAACCAAAACCTTCAGATTGTCTAATATTGTTGACATCAAATCCTTTTCCGTTATCGATTACTGAAAAAGAAAATTCACCATTTTCATGCGCTAAAGTAAGATAAGCTTCAGTGGCTCCACTATGCTTGATGATATTGTTTATTAGTTCTGATACAATATAATAGATTTTTATTTCGAAGTCTTGATCGAATTTTTTTTCTGTTGGAATTGTTGATTTGTATTGAAATGTCAATAGGGAATTGGAGTT
>DATEDY010000054.1:0-14094 GCA_035281405.1 Flavobacterium sp. | reverse complement strand
TATTCCCTGACCAATAATTGTAGCTTCCCGGATTCCTGCATCGGAAACACGGGTTTCTCCGTATTTTTCCTGCATTCCTTCCAGACCTTGGTTTACATCACCAATGTTTCCTGAATCTTCTCCAAAAATTAATGTTTCGGGATATTTTGCAAAAATAGCATCAAAATTATCTCTTAAAACCAAACGTGCATCTACTTCTTCAGCCGATTCATCGTAAGTTGGCAATGTCTCGCTTACAGAAAATATATTACATTCAGATTGTGAAAATAAATGCGAACTGAATTTTGGCTGAATTTTTTCAGTGTACGAAGTAATCCAAGAAGCTAAAGGTGCTTTTCCGTTTTCTTTAACTACCATACGCAATACTTTACGGGCTAAAGTGATTAAATCTTTACGGATAGGTTCTTTCAACGCAGCTAAATCTGCAGCATATTTTTCTATGAATACTTTATTATCAGATGTTGCTGCAACGGTGTTTAATAGCGCAACTAATTCGTCTCTCTCTTCTTTAATCGGAGTTGTGAAATTAGTCCAAGCTGCTTTTTTGCCTTCTAAAACATCCTTTTTAGCTTGTGCATCAATTTCATCTAGTTCTTCTGCAGTGGCTAAATTGTTTTCCAATAACCACTTGCGCATTTGCCCTAAACAGTCAAATTCTGTTTCCCATGCTAATCGCTCCGCATTTTTGTAACGCTCATGAGATCCTGAAGTGGAATGTCCTTGTGGTTGTGTTAATTCGTTAACATGAATCAATACCGGAACATGCTCTTCTCTAGCTATGGCCGATGCTTTTTGATACGTTTCAACCAATGCAGGATAATCCCAACCTTTAACTGTCATGATCTCATAACCGTTGTTGTCTTCGTCACGCTGGAATCCTTTCAAAATTTCCGAAATGTTTTCCTTAGTGGTTTGGTAACGGGCATGTACCGAAATACCATACTCATCATCCCAAACACTCATGACCATTGGAACTTGTAAAACGCCTGCAGCATTAATGGTTTCAAAGAATAATCCTTCTGATGTAGAAGCATTTCCAATGGTTCCCCAAGCTACTTCATTTCCTTTTTCAGAAAAATGAGTCTGATTAATGCCTTCAACGTTTCTATATATCTTTGATGCTTGTGCCAATCCCAATAAACGAGGCATTTGCCCTGCAGTAGGTGAGATGTCCGCACTTGAATTCTTTTGTTGGGTAAGATTTTTCCAATTCCCGTTTTCATCTAATGAATGAGTGGCAAAATGCCCTCCCATTTGACGACCGGCACTCATTGGGTCAAAATTTAAATCGGTATGGCCATATAAACCGGCAAAAAACTGCTCGATAGTCATGGCTCCAATTGCCATCATAAAGGTTTGGTCACGGTAATAACCACTACGGAAATCACCATTCTGGAATGCCTTAGCCAAAGCCAATTGCGGCACTTCTTTACCATCACCGAAAATACCAAACTTAGCTTTCCCCGTAAGTACTTCTTTTCTACCTAAAAGACTACATTCGCGGCTAATTCTGGCAATTTTATAATCGCTTATAACTTCTGTCTTGAAATCTTCAAAAGTCAAATCTTTTTTATCTTCCACTTGTATCATAATGTGTACGTGTAATAATGACAAATTTAAACAAAAACACGATATATTCTAATTTTACTGAAAAAAAAGTAATTGAATAATTCTTATAAAGAATGTTTATATAAAAGGTTTTTTTGATTTAATTGTAAGTAAAAATTAGTTATATTGAAAAAAGTGCAATAAAAATGTGATTTTTTTAAATATTAAAACCATTTTCGGGTAAAAAGATTTATTAGTGTTTTTGGACTTAAAGTAGCCATAAACCGAATTTTTTCTCCATAATTTTTTTGAGATGGCTCAAATCCATTGGAAGAATATAAAGGAAAGAATAACTCGAAATAATCTGGAAGCAAATTCAAATGCAATCCACTATCATATACAAATTTTGCTTTGCTGCCTTTGTTCTTATACAAACCGGCATCTCCATACAATTGTACCCATTTCCAAATGGAAGAGGTGGCATTTAAGGAAGTAATCCATTCATTGGCGTAAGGATTGACAAACTTGGATTTAAATCCGCCTTCCGCAATAATAATCTGCTGACTGAACAGTCCTGAACTTTCTGAACGTCCGTAATATTGATAATCGAACAAATAATCTTTCGGTCTGTCCAAGGCAAAATTGAAATAATCGGTTTCAGTTTTTTTGTATAAAAACGCCCCGGCATAAAATCGCAATCCCAATTGGTAATTGCTCTCGAAAAAATTGCGATAGGTGCTTTCAAAAGTGAGCTTACCAAATTTATCCGATAGTTGTAGATTACTTAAAAAGTTATACGTTTTTGCTGTTTCTCCATCTCCAATGCCATATCGTAAATCAAAAATGGAATAATTCAACGGATTCAAATCATCAACAATTAACGGACTGGCTTCTTTGCTTACAGTAACCTGTCGCACACTGATGCTCTGCCAAAAATTATCACGCAAATTAGCGTTGTTTCTGAATCGGAATAAAACAGAAGGAGTAACTCTTAAATAACTGGCATTTTGTATATAGTGAAAATAAGCACCGGCAAGCGAATAACGAATCTGAAATAAATCAGAATCTTTTCGTTGCTGTGTATAATTCACAATACCAAAGCCTGTAATCGATCCCGTAGTGGTTGAAAAACTTGGACTCATCGTAAAGGATAAGGGCTTTTCTATTAACGACTTATTGTTGAATGTCATCGAAATGATGGCACCATCATAAACATTGAATCCTATCTCGGGAACATAATAAATTTGATGGTAAGCCGGATTTTCTATATCTCTCAAAAAGGCAAACTTAATAGGCTTGTTTAAACTGAAAAAGCCTTTCAATGATTTGAAATTATTTCGATTGTTGATTTCAGGGATATCATTTTTATAGTTTAGTATCACTTTATCAGCATCTGTATTCAATATGGTAACTGTCGTATCTGAAGATGTTGGCGGGTACCAATTTTCAAATAGCTTTTTTCTCTTTTTAAACCCGGTAACAGAGAATGGGGCGTTACTGGAATTCTTGTTTTCGACTTCAACTGTCAAATCGGTACCTGTTTTTTGTACTTTGCCAAACGAAAAATCAATGGCTTCTCTACTGTCAACAACGGTATCGAAAAACCAGGAAATGTCGCTTCCAACATTTTGGGTCATGATGTTTTGAAAATCGGCTAAGGTTGTTTTTTGTGCTTGATTTAGCTTCACAAATTCTGAAAAACCAGCATTAATACCATTATTTCTTAAATATTTACTCAGAAAGGAATAGGCAATTCCGGCTTTATACTTACTGGAAATCTGGACGTTGAATTTTACCAGGTTTTCTTTGGACTCCATTAAACGCTGATCCAAATTTTTTCTGGCCATAAGCATATACAATAAATGATATTGATCATTGAAATTGGCTTTGGCAATCTGATAACCTTTCAAAAGTTTGAATCGACTTAATCCACCCAACATTTTTAAGTCAGGATAATTTTCCTCAATGTATTCCATAAGTAAGAAGGTTTGTATGGCATCAAACAAATGGTGGTCTTTTCTGAAGTCAATATTCAGATTATGATTCAGGAAATTGGCGGTGTAAATTTTTAAAAACTTGATTTCATATAAGAAGGAATCAGGGAACGGACTCAAAAAACTAGGCAGTTGATTCAAACCATAAAACGGATTCCTGTCATACTCTGCCTGCGAAATCAAATATTTGGATGTAGTGGATTTACCTAACTTTGCTGCTGTAAAATTGATAATTCGATCAATGATTACCGCTTTCTGATAGTTTTCAATCCTGGAATCATCAATATTAGTACTTACTTCTACATGGTCATTTTTGAACGTTTCATATTTTTTCTTCTTTTCAATCACAATTTGGATATCCTGAAGATTTTTACCCGCAAATAATAATTCATAGATGTCTGTATTGTTCTCAGATACTAATGATAAATTAGTAGCGGCACTATATAATAAAGGAATTCGTAATTTCAGTTGGGCTGACTCGATTTTCTCACAACTCGCATCGTCAATGTTTTCATTACTGTATTGTAATGGATTACCTTCTTGATCAATCCGAGCAATATTCAACAGAAAATCCTTGATGTAGAAATTGTTTTTGTCTTTTCCGTACCGCGTAAATTTAGCATCGGGTAGTTTCAAAATGTATTCAAAATGGATTTGTAGGGTTTCGTTCGGTTGTAATGCCTGTGTCAACGGAATCTCAATCAAATCTATTTGGTCAGGCACTCTTCTCCAAAAGGCTTCGGTATTGTTAATACTGATGTTCTTGATAGTGGTAAATCCTTTTTCTCTTTCTCTTGAAAGATGGAAACTTCTCACATACTCATCAGAAAATCGCTTTCCTAAATGGGATTTCTTCTCTGAATAAGCATTGTTCCAATCGTTGATTATCAAACGACTTACAGGTTTCAATGACAAATTGGTAAAAGTAACTTCTTGGGTAATCAGTAAATGCTCCGTATCTTTATCAAATGTTACGGTAGCATCAATCTTCTGTTGACTGAACCCATAAAATGAAGTCAGAACAAAGAGTATCGGTAGTATTTTTTTAAGTGTGGTGTTCAATTTTCAAAATATCTGCAATGTAACACTAAAAATGGATAAAACAGCTATAAAAAATATAAGTGTTTTCTTATGTTTATGACAACTACAACGTTGTAGTACCGAATTATCGTTAATTTAACGGTATTTAATGTTCATTATTTGCGCTTTTACTTAAATTGCTAGTCCGAAAAATTTAAATGTATGATAAAAAAAATACTCTTTCTATTACTTTTTTGCAATGTATCGTTTGGCCAAATTGTCATTAATGAGTTAGATGCCGATACACCTAGTACTGATGTAATGGAATTTATCGAATTGAAAAGTAGTACTCCAAATTTTTCTCTCGATGGTTATGTGTTGGTTTTTTTCAACGCAGGAAATGCTGATATGGCCTATATGTCCTTTGATTTGGACGGACTTACTACTGATATCAACGGGATTGTAACGCTGGGTAATGCAGGTGTTAGTCCGGCGCCCGACAGGGTTATCAATAATAACGTAATTCAAAATGGACCGGATGCTGTTGCCATCTATTTGGGGAATCCTTCTGATTTTATCAATGGATCTACAGTGGCACACACGACTAATTTGATCGATGCTTTGGTGCATAAAACGAACGATGCTAATCCAACTACTCTAATGGCGGCATTGGGAGTGTCTGTGGCGTATGATGAATACATAAGTGCAGCAAGTCCAAGTGACGCCAATTCTATCCAAAGAAAAAATGATGGTACCTACGAAACGAAAGCGCCAACACCCGATGTGCCTAATGATGGCTCAGGAGTGTCTTTCAATAATATGACAGTGACGCTTTCTCCAACAGGTAATCAAACGGAACCGAATAGCTTCACCATCGTGTTTACGCTGTCTTCAAATGTTACCACAACGAATCTTGACTTTACATATACTTTAGCGAATGGAAGTTTTACAACTGCCGATTATACAGCAAATCTTAACGTAACTATTCCCGTAGGCTCGAATTCGGCCAGCAGAATAATTGCTCTTGTGGATGATACCGTAAATGAAGGAGATGAAACCATGATGATCAAACTGAGTGCATTGCCAACAGGCTATGTTAAATTGAATGATGATATCGAGGTGAGAATTCATGATAATGATTACGAAGTGAAGCCTTGGGGACCTCCAATTGCTCCAACATATGGCTTATGCCCCAATTTAACACCCTCAGGTTATTATGATTCGCTCGAAGGAAAATCAGGAAATCAACTGAAACAGGCTATTCAGGATATCATCGCTAATCCGGCTGTGGTTAGGGAACATAATTATGCGGAAGTTTGGGATATGCTGAAGGAAGCCGATCAAAATCCACTCAACAGTAGCCAGGTTTGGTTAATGTATGTGGAACAACCCAGATCTAAGCTGGATCAGCAATCGGGGCCAAGTGGTGTCGGAAAATGGAATCGCGAACATATCTACTGCCAGTCTAGAGGAAATTTCTTCCTCGATGATATGCTGCCTAACGATGGTATCGATGTTTGGTCAACTACTGATGCTAACGATATCACCGCAGGTGGTGCCGATGGACATCATTTACGTGCCGAAGACGGACCGGAAAATACGTTCCGAAATAATAAAAATTATGGGGTGGATCCAACCGGAACCGATGATTATAACGGGCCAGCAGGTACCGCCGGAAGCTGGAGAGGAGACGTGGCAAGGGCTTTGTTCTACATGGCGATTCGTTACAATGGATTGAATGTGGTGAATGGTTTCCCCGGGGAACCTACCGGAAATATTGGTGATTTAGCTACGTTGCTAACATGGAATACTACGGATACTGCAGATGATTATGAAATGAATCATAACAATGTGATCTATAATTGGCAAAGAAACCGAAATCCTTTTGTTGATTATCCTTTGTTGGCCGAATTTGTCTTCGGAAGCAGAGTAGGGGAAACCTGGTATTCGTCACTTTCTAACGATGATTTTGCTTCAGATTGGAATACTAAAGTATATCCTAACCCTGCGAAGGATGTCATCACCATCAGCGGATTAAAACAAATCGCCGCCATCGAAGTGTACTCGATCTCAGGAATGAAAATGTTCGAAGGGGAGTATACTCCGGATTCACAACTCAACCTGAACTTGGCATGCGGAATTTATATGCTGAAAATCACAGAAGACAATAAATCAACCGTGAAAAAACTAATCGTTAAATAGTATTGTTTGTTTTTTAATAAATGCGAAGAGCTCTGATGTATCGGAGCTCTTTTCTTTTTTTGGAAATGAAACAACTTCTAAATAAAAACTTGCTGCTACCAAAAGACTCCTTCTTCCTGTCAAAAGACTTCTTTCTTCTGTCAAAAGACTTCTTTCTTCTGTCAATAGACTTCCTGCTCCTGTCAAAAGACTTCTTTCTTCTGTCAATAGACTTCTTGATCCTGTCAAAAGGATTCTTGCTCCTGTCAAAAGACTTTTTGCTACTGTCAAGAGAATTTTTCCTCCTGTCAAAAGGATTCTTCTTCCTGCCAAAAGAAAATCCCTTCCTGCACAAAGAAATTTTCTCAGTACAAAAAGGGATATTCTTTTATCTATTGGAATTTTTATAAGATCTCTTCTATATTTTTCTTAATGTTTTCTGCAATTTTCGAAGTAGGTAAGTCATTTTCATCATCACCAAAAGGATCTTCAATCTCTTCTGCAATTAATTCTAAACTGGCCAACACATAAAACACGAAAATAACAACAGGTATGGTATAATATCCTAAACTGAATACATACCCAAATGGCAATGTCATCACATAAAAGAAAATGAATTTCTTAAGGAAAACACTATACGAAAACGGAATGGGAGTATTCTTGATACGTTCGCAAGCGCCACAAATATCAAGTAACGAACTAATCTCAGGGTTTAGAATCAACAACTGCTCGTTGGAAATTTTCCCTTGCTTTCTTAATTCATTCAACTTCTTGAATAACAACTTAGCAATCTGATTCGGTTTGTGCTTCTTGTGTTCCACATTGATGTTGTATTCTTCAAAAAGCTCCTGACTTATCTGTTCATTTTTCAGATGCAAATTCAAAGCATAAGCATAATACGGAATGGTTTTTCTAAAGAAGAGTTTATCTTCTTTATCTTCTAATATCCCTGATAACTTTACCGCAAAATTCCGACTGTTATTCACCAAGGATCCCCATTGTTTTCGGCCTTCCCACCAACGGTCATAGGCTGTATTTGTCCTGAATACCAATAACAATGAAATTACAAAACCAAGCATGCTGTGCATAATGGTAATGTTTTTAACATGACTGGTTTCAGCCAATTTAAAATATTCAATCTCAAGATATGCTATCACACCACAATAAATACCAATACTGATAATCAAAGGTAATAACGCTCTGAAAGTATCTGCCTTGTGGAATTTAAAAATAAAGGTAAACCAGTCTTTTGTATTATAAGAAATCATCTATTCTTGTCTGTAAACTCTTGTCATTTCAATTTTCTCCGGAGCATGAAGTACCATTGGGAATTTCTCCACTTTTACTGAACTACTGTCTAAACCAAAAGCTCTTTCTTCAGATAATGAGAATTTCTTGAAGAAGAAATAAGCATTCATCACAAACTTCTCATAATAACTCATGAAGCTGTCATAAGAAAGGAATTTTTCAGAAAGTACAAATTTGAAGTCACCAATAATGTTGTTCTTGTGTAACGATTCATAACGACTCGTAATATCCACCTCACCTTTAGCTACCATGTCTTTGATTACTTCTTTGAACATCAAATTGATTTTCGTAGGCTCTCTGAAACCAAGATTGAAATCAATACGATACAAATCATCTTTTACAATTTCGGTTACTTTGTATTCTTTTCTATACGGTTCGTTAGTTACGTTAACGTGAATGAACCAGTACATATCTGCTCTCTTCGGACGTTTCTGTAAAATAGAATACATTACTTTTTCTTCAATTTCATCCACGCGGTTGGCATTAGTCATGTATACTAAATGCGTTGCATATTTCGGAATGGTAAGATCTACACTTAATTCAGCCAATACTTTTTTGTAATTGTCAATTTTTACAATCTTAGTATACTCTTTACTGATACGTTTTGCCATATGCCAAATGGTCATTACGAAAATCAATACCGAAGCAATGATTAAAGTAACATAACCACCATGAGCAAATTTATCTAAACAGGCTACCAAGAAACTGAATTCAATTCCTAAATACAATAAAATGATAGGAACAATGATATAACCTGCAATTCTCTTCATTACCATGTAATACATTAGTAATAAAGTAGTCATGATCATACACAATACAATGGCAAGACCATAAGCAGCTTCCATTTTACCCGATTCTTTGAAGTACAATACGATCCCAATACAACCTGCTAATAATAACCAGTTGATAGACGGAATGTATAATTGTCCTTTTAAATCGGTTGGATATTTGATGGTTACTTTAGGCCAGAAATTCAAACGCATTGCTTCATTGATTAATGTAAATGAACCAGAGATTAAGGCTTGTGAAGCAATAACCGCAGCCATAGTTGCAATCACGATTCCGAATGGTAAAAACCAATCCGGCATGATAAAATAAAACGGATTCACATTGTTTGCATTGATGCTCGTTAAAAGTTCTCCTTCGTGTTTGATCAAGTAAGCTCCTTGCCCGAAATAGTTCAGTAACAAAGCAACTTTCACAAAAATCCAACTGATACGGATGTTTTTTCTTCCACAATGTCCCATGTCTGAATACAATGCTTCAGCTCCTGTAGTACATAAGAATACAAAACCTAAAACGTAAAACCCTTCTGGATGAACATTTAATAAATGAATTGCATAGTAGGGGTTAACAGCACATAAAACATCGGTGTTATGACTAATTTGTATAATACCAAGCACAGCTAACATACCAAACCAAATGGTCATCATTGGCGCAAAAAACTTACCTACTAAACTGGTTCCAAACTGCTGAATAATAAACAAAACGCATAAAATAGCAATTACAATCGGAACGGTGTTAAGCTCAGGATAATAGGTCTTTAATCCTTCTACTGCTGATGAAACCGAAATTGGTGGTGTAATAATTCCATCCGCTAAAAGCGCCGAACCACCAATAATAGCCGGAACAATTAACCATTTAATTTTTGTACGTCTTACTAATGCATATAGTGCAAAAATCCCACCTTCACCATTGTTATCGGCAGAAAGTGTAATAATAACATATTTTAAAGTAGTCTGTAAAGTAAGTGTCCAGAAAATTGCAGAAATACCGCCAAGAACAACATCTTTTGCAATTGCATGTGTGCCAATGATGGCTTTCATTACATACAGAGGTGATGTTCCAATGTCTCCATAAATAATTCCTAATGTGATTAAAACCCCTGCAAAAGTGAACTTACTATGAAGATCGTGATGATTTGAAGAACTCATTAAAATTTGATTTAAAACACCAAAATTATAACATTTTAAGAATCCGAAAGTCTTTTTATTTAAAAATTATAAACCTAATTTTACAAAATATTGTTAATTAGTCCGTTACAAAATGAAAAAAGGAATCTTTTTATTGTTAATAATTTCTTTAACACTCTCTTGTTCAGTTGATAAGGGGTATGTGGTTAACCCGAAATTTTCCAGTGTACGCATTGATTCTCTTCTTAATGAGAAGTTGAGTTCCAGAGCCATTTTAATTGATAATGACAGAATTTGGTATGCCGGAAACGCGGGAAAATTCGGCGCTATTGATTTGAAGAAAGAGAACGAAAGATACAATGGACTAATTGAACGTGAAAATTTAAAATTGGAATTTAGAAGTATTGCGCAAACCAGCGACTATATTTTTATATTGACAGTAGCCAATCCTGCCTTATTGTATAGAATTTCTAAGAATACCAAAGATATTAAATTGGTTTACGAGGAAAAACATGAAAAAGTGTTTTATGATAGTATGCAGTTTTTAAATGATAAGGAAGGTTTTGCCATTGGTGATCCAACCGAAAATTGCCCGTCTTTTATTAAAACTTCTGATGGTGGTGAAACCTGGCAAAAAGTTTCGTGTGAGAACTTACCAAAATTTGTAGAAGGTGAAGCATTTTTCGCTGCAAGTAACACGAATTTGATTTTAAGAGGAAATACAATGTTTATGGTTTCTGGAGGCAAAAAATCAAGAGTTTCCGTTTCCGGAGATAAAGGATTGAGCTGGCAAATTTTTGATACACCGATTGTTCAGGGCGAAGCGATGACTGGTGCTTTTTGTGCCGATTTTTATGATGAGAAAAGAGGAATAATAGCAGGCGGTAATTATCAGAAGTTGGAACAAAACTTTAAAAATAAAGCCATTACCACTGATGGTGGTAAAACATGGGAATTGGTTGCCGAAAATCAAGGTTTTGGCTACGCATCTTGCATTCAGTATTTGCCTCAAAGCGATGGTAAAGCAATTGTTGAAGTTGGCGCAAACGGATTGTTTTATTCCCGGGATGGCGGAAAGAAATGGAAACAATTGAGTAAAGATTCAGATTTCCTCACGATACGGTTTATTGATAGCAAAACTGCCATCGCTACTGGTAAAAACAGGATTGTAAAACTGACATTTCAATAAATAAAAAAAGAGTCATTTGACTCTTTTTTTATTTTCTAAATCTTCCTCCTTCGCGGCGTTTCTGAATTTGTTTCAGCAATTTTTGCTTGAATTCCACTTCAATCTGACGTAGCATTAAAATCTTTTGATTTGGAATAACTCCTTGTAAATCTTTAACCAATTTGCGGCGGTTGTTTTGAATTTCATTCTCTAAACGTTCGTCTTCATCCATTAATTTAGCCGATTCTTTTTCGGAAAGAGTAGTTGCATTTTCGGATTGTAATTTGATCATTAATTGTCTTTTTTCTTTCTGCAAATCCGATTGTTTATCATCAAACTGATTGAAGATAGGCCAAAATTTCTGAGCTTCATCAGGAGTCAATTGTAATTTGTCAGAAATGAAAGCAACGCGAAGCGCTTTAACACGTTCAATGCGGTCTTCTCTGTCCTGGCTGAAACCTGATAAGACGGTTAAAAGAAAGAATATAGTATATAGTTTTCTCATTTTAATTCAAATATTCGTTGATGTAAGTTTCTGTTTCATTGTCATATAACTGCATTTCGTTTTCTATGGATGCAATATCTTCATCTGTTAAATGTTCTGCAATGTCTTCGGTTGTCAAATCATTTTCATAAGCAAGATAGTCGCTGGAAGAAATTGTATTTTCTACATTGCTTTGTGCAAAATATGTCCAAATACCAAAACTAAGCATAAAAACTGCTGCAACACTTGAAATCCAGAACGATTGGCGTTGCCATAATCGGATTACCTTGGTATTATTTTCTTCAAACGGAAGCTTTTGCATCAAACGTTCTTCGAATGAATCAAAGTAATTCTCAGGGATTTTAAAACCACTGTCGATTTTTGAATCATTATGTAAATCAAACTTCTTCATATTCGTAAGACAAAATTAATAGTAAAAGGTTTAATTGGAATTTAAAAATTCTTCAATTTTTTTCACAGCATGGAAATAGGAAGCTTTTAATGCACCGACAGAAGTTCCTAAAATTTCCGACATCTCTTCATATTTCATTTCTTCAAAGTATTTCATTTTAAAAACCAATTGCTGTTTTTCGGGTAAAGTAGCGACAGCTTTTTGTAATTTCAATTGAATTTCATTGCCATCATAATCGACATCGGCTTCCAGTTTGTTAATCAAATTATCCTTTAATTCGCCGCTTGAAATTCCGCTTTTTTTGGCTCTGCTATTTATAAACGTAATGGCTTCATTGGTGGCAATTCTGTAAATCCACGAATACAGCTTACTTTCACCTTTGAATGATTTCAGATTCTGATAAACTTTGATAAATGTATTCTGTAAAACATCGTCTGCATCATCATGACTCAAAACCATATTCCTAATGTGGCTGTAAAGCGGACGCTGGTATTCATGCACTAATTTCCGGAACGCTTCGTTTTGCGTCTTCGGATGTAATAATTCGGTTATGAACGTTTTTTCGTCTTGCAATTGTAGTTGGTTTTGCGATAAGACTAAAGATATTGAAAAAGGTTTAATCAGCATATGAAAAAGTTATCTCACTTTGTATCTTTGGCGCTTCCAAATCAAAGAAAAATGATAAAAACGGTAATTTTCGACATGGATGGTGTTATTGTAGACACCGAGCCGGTACACAAGTATGCCTATGACCAACATTTTAGAGAACTGAATATTGAAGTGCCTGCCGAAATGTATGCAACTTTTACAGGGAATTCTACTCGAAATGTTTTTCAGAAGTTAAAAGAATCATTCCAATTGGAGCATGATGTAGAAGATTTGATTTTGAGAAAACGTCATTTGTTCAACGAAGCATTTGATACCAAACCCGATTTAGAATTGATTGAAGGTGTGCTAGTGTTAATTCAGGATTTACACCAAAACGGAATGCAACTGATATTAGCTTCTTCGGCTTCTAAAAGCACTATCAACAGGGTTTTTAACCGATTTGATTTGAATCAGTACTTTACACATAAAATCAGTGGTGAAGACTTTCCGAAATCAAAACCACATCCTGCCATTTTTCTGCATGCTGCTTCTTTATCGGAAGCACCTAAATCGGAATGTATCGTTATAGAAGATAGCACCAATGGTATTATAGCATCAAAAGCGGCGGATATCATTTGTATTGGCTATGATAGCGAAAACTCTAAGCATCAGGATTTATCCTTAGCAGATTATGTGATTCAGGATTTCAGCGAAATTGATTTCAGAAAACTACAACAGCTTCAATTTTAATCTAGCGCTTTTTTATAAGTTTTAAGACATTTTTCTCTGGCTTCTTTGTGATCGACTATGGGTTTAGGATAGAGAGTAGTCTCTAATTCTGGAACCCATTTTTTGATATACCGCAAGTCTTTATCGAACTTCTTAACTTGTTCGGTCGGGTTAAATATTCTGAAATAAGGCGCCGCATCTACACCACAACCTGCTGCCCATTGCCAGTTGCCCACATTGCTCGATTGTTCATAATCCAATAATTTGTTGGCAAAATAAGCTTCGCCCCAACGCCAGTCAATTAATAAGTGTTTGCATAAAAAACTTGCCACAATCATTCGCACACGATTGTGCATGTGTCCGGTTGCATTGAGTTCTCTCATACCTGCATCTACAAAAGGGTAACCAGTTTTACCCTGACACCATTTTTGGAATTTTATTTCGTCATTTTCCCACACAATTGCATCATACTTTGGTCTGAAAGACTGATTTATTGTTTGCGGGAAATGCCATAAAATCTGCATGAAAAATTCACGCCAAATGAGTTCGTTCAAGAAAGTGTCGTTAGAATAATTAGAAACTTCCATAACTACTTTTCGAATTGATATCGCTCCAAAACGCAGATGTGGTGCCAATAGGGAAGTGCCTGAAATGGCTGGGAAATTTCGGGTTTCCGCATAATTCTGAATCAATTCCGATGCAGTACTGAATGGCTCAACGGGAATATTTGATTGTACAAAACCGATATC
>DATEDY010000053.1:0-7073 GCA_035281405.1 Flavobacterium sp. | reverse complement strand
GTGCTTGTAAAAATACAAAAAGATTGTATATTTGCACCGGCAAGTCCTACACGACCAGCTCCTGCAGACTCCTCCAGGGTGGGAACACAGCAAAGGTATGTGGTTGTAGCGGTGCGATGTAGGTCGCTTGCCATTTTTTTTTAAATTTGTTTCCGAATCTTTAAAGATAATTCTGAAATTGTAGTCCCGATTGTTCGGGATTTTTTATTTTTAGACAAATTATTTCTGATGCAATTATCTTGGCAAATTGTAACCTTTGAACTTAAAGAAACCTTTTCGATTTCGTATGGGAATTATTCACATCGGGAAGCTTTAATTGTATCATTATCTAATAATGGATTTATTGGCTATGGTGAATGTACCGCTATCGATTATTATGGAGTGAAATTAGCAGATTTTGTAAATCAACTTACTTTAAGTAAAACTTTAATTGAAGCGTATCAAATTGTTTATCCATCTGATTTCTATTCCTTTTTAACATCATTAAAACTGCCTAACTTTTTGCTTTCGGCATTGGATTGTGCGTATTGGGATTTATTCGGTAAACTTGAAAATAAAAGCTTCTTGGAACTGAATAAAATAAACTTTCAATTGCTGCCAAAATCATCTATTACAATTAGTATTGCTAGTGTTTTCGAGCAAATGGAGAAGATTAAAAAATCAGATTGGACCAATTTTAAGGTAAAGTGCAATGGATTTGATAAAAAAGCAACTCGACAGCTTTTTGAAATGTATCAAAACATTGCTTTGGATTCCAATGGTAGTTTTAATGAGGAAGATTGCATTTGGTTACAAAATGATATTGATTCAGAACGATTCAGTTATATTGAACAGCCGATGGCTAAAGGAAAATATTCGATTTTAGAAAGTAATCTGCATGCGAATTGGATGGCGGATGAAGATTGTCAGAGCATTGAAAATTTACGTTCTTTGTTGCCGCACTACAGAAGTGTTAATGTAAAACTGATGAAATGTGGTGGTTTGACGCCTGCTTTGGAATTGATTAAAGAAGCGAGAGCTTTGAATTTTAAAATTATGATTGGCTGTATGACTGAATCAACCATAGGAATTTCAGCAGGTTCGGTTTTAGCTCCATTAGCGGATTATGCTGATTTAGACGGAGCCAACTTAATAGCCAATGATATTGCAGACGGAAGTAAAATTATAAACGGAACTATTCAATTATCAGAAAGACCCGGATTGGGGATTTCAATTATTTAAAGTATATATATGAGTAAAGTAGTACTAATTACAGGAGGTTCATCAGGAATTGGAAAATCGGTTGGTGAATTCTTACAACAAAAAGGTTTTACGGTGTATGGTACAAGCCGAAATCCGGAAAAAGTATCAGGTTCTGTGTTTCCTTTAATTGCATTGGATGTGCGCGATGTAATATCAATTCAGAATGCAGTTAGCGAAATTATTAGCAAATCGGGTAGGATAGATGTGGTCATAAACAATGCGGGAGTAGGAATTACCGGTCCGATTGAGGAAATTCCAACAGAGGAAATAAAAAATAACTTTGAGACCAATTTATTTGGACCGATCGAAGTGATGAAAGCGGTTTTACCACAAATGCGTTCGCAAAAATCTGGGCTAATTATCAACATTACCTCAATTGCGGGTTACATGGGATTACCTTACAGAGGGATTTATTCGGCATCGAAAGGTGCTTTGGAATTGATAACCGAAGCTTTGCGTATGGAAACCAAGCAATTCGGTATTCAGATTACGAATGTGGCTCCCGGTGATTTTGCAACTAATATTGCGGCTGGTCGTTATCATGCTCCGGTAATCAAAGGATCAGCTTATGAAGTGCCCTACGGAAACACGCTGAATGAAATGAATACGCATGTGGATAGTGGAAGTAATCCTGAGGAAATGGCCAGTGCGATTTATAAAATTATTCAAACCCCAAATCCGAAGGTGCATTATAAAGTAGGCGCTTTTATGCAAAAATTCTCGATAGTTTTAAAAAGAACGTTACCGGATAAAGTGTATGAAAAAATGCTGATGAATCATTATAAATTGTAATTTTGCGTTCGCGTGAGGGATAGAAGCGAAAATCCTTTTTAATCACAGCTGTGTTAAAAAGATTGCAGCGCATAGCCCGACCCAAAGGGGCACGCCCAAATTAATATTAATCGTTAAACACAACTATTTTAAATACATACAGATGAAATTTTTTATTGACACAGCCAATTTAGATCAGATTAGAGAAGCACAGGCGTTAGGCATTCTTGATGGAGTTACGACTAACCCTTCATTGATGGCGAAAGAAGGAATTACAGGTACAAATAACATTTTGAAACATTATGTTGACATTTGTACTATTGTTGACGGAGATGTTAGTGCCGAAGTAAATGCGCTTGACTTTGAAGGAATGGTTAAAGAAGGTGAGGAATTGGCAGAATTACACGAGCAAATCGTGGTAAAATTACCAATGACTAAAGAAGGAGTGAAAGCATGTAAATATTTTTCAGATCGTGGAATCAGAACGAATGTAACTTTAGTGTTTTCGGCAGGACAAGCTTTATTAGCTGCAAAAGCAGGAGCTACTTATGTTTCTCCATTCTTAGGTCGTTTAGACGATGTTTCTACAGACGGTTTAAACCTTATCCAGGAAATTCGTGATATTTATGATAACTATGGTTTTGAGACTCAAATTTTAGCTGCTTCTGTGCGTCACACTATGCACGTTGTAAATTGTGCTAAAATTGGTGCTGATGTAATGACAGGTCCATTATCTGCAATTACAGGTTTATTGAAACACCCTTTGACAGATATCGGAATTGCTCAGTTCATTGCTGATTACGAAAAAGGAAACAAGTAAGTTATACTATATTATAGCATAAAAAAAGCGCTCAATTGATGAGCGCTTTTTTATTTATGTTTGGTTTATTATTTTAGATATCTTTCAAAATTCGCATCAAATAAACTTACAAAACCGTTGTTGATGGTTCCGTTAGCGTTAATCAGCATCACACGGTGAATTTTTGTAATAACCCATTTGTCTTTAATCTCTTTGAAATCAACTGCATGTAGTTCGTTTTGAGAAAGATTGTATTTGGTTAATGTTGCTTTCCATGTTTCATTAGTATCATCGATATTGACTGCAATAAAATCCCAATTTGGATATTTAGCTTTTAATTCACTAGCTCTTTTATGTACTGATTCCATGTGAGATCTGGCTTCTGAAGTCCAGAAATAAACAACAGTATTTTGTTTCAATAAGGCATTAAAATCAACTTTTTCTCCTTTAGGGTTTATTAATCCTACTTTTTGCAGTGGTTTTCCCGGAGACATTGTTTGTGTTGCCTCGGCAATTTTTTTGATTTCTTTTTGCTTCTCTTTATCAGTACACAATTTGAAGTATTTGTCTAAAAACTTTTTATTGTTCATCATATTTTGGTCTTCCAGCATATACATAAAAGCAATGTTATTGATGACCGCATTTTTGATTTTCTGATTGGTGAAAATGGAATCCGCTACTTCAAGTTTTTTAATATTATTCTCCAATGATTTGTTATTTCCGTCCTTACTGCAGGTTACGTTATTCATCATGGAAGTCAGGTAACGGACAAACGGAGAGAAATGTGTTAATTTTTCATTATTGAAATCAATACTCTTACGGAAGGCGTAATAATCTTTAGGTAGTTTTTTGCAAACATCCTGACTTGTTCTGAATTTATGTGCCAAAGGATAGACTTCTTTTTGTGCTAAATAAGGCATTTCCAACATGGACTTGGCATAAATATCAAAATTTTCATCCCAATTGATATCTTCTTTACGTCTTTCGTAAAAAGCATTTTTTTCTTTAAAATCTGCGTTTATTTTTTCTTCAAATTTCTTCAGATCGTAATCGTAAATATCAAAAGTGGTGTTCTTGTCATTTTCATTTTTTAAAAAAAGCTCTATTAAGAAGTTGTTTTTTTCATCTCCTCTTCCGCAAAATGTTAATGAGTTGTCAAATTCGTGTGTATTCAAACGAATCATCAAACTGTCATTTTTGTCAAAATAAATATATTGGTATTCGGGATCGTGTTTGAAAGTATACATTCCCGGTGTTAAAGAATCGTATTTAGTAAAGAATCGATTGTTTTTATCCAGTTCGATAGTGTCAATTACTTCATTATCGAGACATAGATAGACTAATTTAGAATTAGGGTTAATAATTTCCCCGCCAAAATAAGCTGAATAATCATTATCTTGAAAGACTCTTGCACAAGAAGTCAGAAGAAAAGGGCTTATTAAGGTAAATAGAAATGGTAGTTTTTTAAAATAGGCAATCATTCTAATCTAATTATGATAGAGCAAATATATTTTTATTAATGATATAACGCTGTTAATGTACAGTTAAAGTTGTAATTGGCTAAAGACGAAGACCAAAGCTTGCCGAAACACAAGTTCCTAAACCAATTATAATTGCGATTGTTGAATAGGTGATTAGTTGAACACCAAATTTTTTATCTTCTTTTTGAAAGAATACTTTGAACAAACCAACCAGTAATGTAAATGGACTGATAAGCAATAGGATACCTGCCAAAAACATAAATAATATAAATAAACCTTCCATTCTTTAAAGTTTAATGCATTCCGCTTAATGATAGATTAGCAAAACAAGTTCCGAAACCTATTACAAATGCTATGACAGAACCAATTAGGAGTTTTATACCTATTTTTCTGCTTTTTTGAGAAGCAATAATCATAATAAGACCTATTACGAATAGCGGTATGCTTATCAAAGCTAAAGCAATACCAATTTCAGCAAATATTTCCGATCGTAAGAAGAGTGTTTTCATAATAGTCTAATTTAATACTTTTCTGATTTCATCAATCGTATTGTCTCTGTAAAATAAATTCATCGTTTCAAATGGCACCATTTTACCTCTTTTATCCACAATATGAACGCATGATTTTTTTACGGCACGAACATCAAAATCCTGCGCATCCATGAAATTCATGATAATGATTCGGAATAAATTCTCGTAATGCAACGAATCGGACTTTACTCTAGGTAGGCAACACATTAATTCACCAAATTCTTCTTCGGCGCAATCAACTGATATCCCGGTACTGAATAAATTCAGCATGTGATCTTTCAATTTTTCGTCGTTTTCAAATACGATGGTATTCTTAGAATTATTCAATAAATCTTCCGGATTAATCAAATGTGTCATTGGTAAGACATCGCCATCAATTTTTAATGCGTAAGCCATGCACAGTGCGTCTGGATTGCACGGTACAGGGATTAAATCCTGTGGTGTAAAAACAGGGTATTGTTCGTATATCTTTCTGCGTACTTCTGTTAATGTGATTCGACCGGCATTATCGTCATAATTCTCATTTCGTCCTGCCACTTGCGTGGGTTGAAACGTTACTCCACGAACACATTTCTGTTGTACGGCATATTCTAAAATCTTACCAATTTCATCATCGTTTTCTCCTTTTTGTAATGTAATTACAAGGGTAGTGGATAAGTTGAATTTATTTAGATTTTCAACGGCTTTCTTACGGACTTCGGTTAGATCTTCACCTCTTAATTTTTCTAATACTTCTGGCTTAAAACTGTCAAACTGAAGATAAATTTCAAAATCTGGCATATAAGATGCAAGTTTTTCAACAAAATTCACATCCTTAGCAATTCTTATCCCGTTAGTGTTCAACATTAAATGTCGGATAGGTTTTCTTTTGGCTATATCCAAAATCTCAAAAAACTGCGGATGAACTGTGGGTTCTCCACCTGAAATCTGTACGACATCCGGTTCTCCTTCATTGGCTACAATCACATCAAACATGTTTTCTATTTCTTCCAATGTTCTATGGTTGCCATAATTTGGTCCTGAACTTGCATAACAGGTTGGACAAGCTAAATTACATCGGTCAGTTACTTCCACAATAGACAAACAGGAATGCTGTTCGTGATCAGTACACAAACCACAATCATACGGACAGCCATAATGGACTTTAGTATTGAATTTTAGAGGAATTTCCGATTGTTTATTGTAATTTCTTATTTGGCGGTAATATTCCACATCGTCAGCAATCATCACCTTAGAATCACCATGTGTTTTACAATGCTTAAGCATCCATACTTTTTCATCCTGAAAAATAATTTTAGCATCAACAAGATGTAAGCATTCAGGACATAAACTTTTAGTATAATCGTAATAAATATAGTCTCTATTTGGCATTGAAAACAGGTTTAGAAATTCGGGTGAAAAATTGATGGTAATACACAAATATAAAAATCGAAATCCAATGTATTACACTTAAATTCCAAAATAATGAATTGTAGGGTTTAACGAATTCAACCAGAAAGCGATACAAAAAGTAAGCAATCATAAACATTTTGAACTTATCTCCGTTTTGAAAAGACTTTTTTTTAATCATTGTGAAACCAATTATAAGCAATGCCATTGTGATTATTTCATATAATGCTACTGGATGTCTTAATTTTCCGTCTCCTAAATTCATTCCGGTAAAGAAAGTAGTTTCGATGCCATAAGTGGGTTCCAAAACACCCATTCCAAAGCAACCAATACGCCCGATGATAAGTGCTGTCAAGATGGGAATTACATAAATATCGCCCGATGCAATTTTAACTCCAATTAATTTCTTGCATAATTCAACACCGAACAACCCTCCGAAAAAGCCACCGGCCACAGTTTTATTCTGATAAAACGTTAACCATGTCTGATGAACAATTTCATTCGGATTCTCAAACAAGGCAATAATTCTTGAGCCTAGAAGTGCACCAATCATGGCACCAAGTAAAATCCATAATCTGTTCATGTCTGAAATTGGATCCTGAAAATCTTTCCTTAAAAAATAATAGACACGGATTCCTACAAAAAAGGCAATGGTTTCCAGTATTAAGTGTATGGAAGCAGCATTAGAAAAGGGTATTGTCATTTTGATTGTTTCATTGGAGTAAAACTCCACTATTTTTACTACTTTTGCAACACTTTTAAAAAAATAAATAAATGCTTACAGTTTCTAATTTATCGGTTCAATTTGGTAAACGAATTTTATTTGATGAAGTAAACGTGACTTTTACTCAAGGTAACTGC
>DATEDY010000052.1:0-5128 GCA_035281405.1 Flavobacterium sp. | reverse complement strand
AATTTGTAACTTTGAAAAGATCAAAACCATTCGCATTGAAACCACAAGACGTTAAAATACTCCATATCGACAGTAACCATCCTTTGCTCTGGAACCAATTACAGGAAGCCGGATTCAACAATGAGGAAGATTTTTCTTCTTCTAAAGAAGAGGTGGAAGCTAAAATAGCCAACTATCATGGTGTCGTAATCCGAAGCCGCTTTAAAATAGATAAGTCTTTTTTGGATAAGGCAACCAACCTGCAATTCATCGCTAGGGTAGGGGCCGGACTGGAAAGTATCGATTGTGAGTACGCTCAAAGTAAAGGAATCCATCTGATTGCCGCGCCGGAAGGCAACCGAAACGCCGTCGGGGAACATGCCTTGGGAATGCTGCTTTCGTTACTCAATAAACTGAACAAAGCCGATAACGAAGTGCGCTCCGGTAACTGGAACCGGGAAGCCAACCGCGGTCACGAACTGGATGGCAAAACCGTGGGTATCATCGGCTACGGTAACATGGGGAAATCGTTCGCTAAAAAACTACGCGGCTTTGACGTCGAAGTATTGTGTTACGATATCCTGGAAAATGTAGGCGACGAAAATGCAAAACAGGTTTCCTTGGAGGAATTCCAACAAAAAGTGGAAGTGATTAGTTTACACACGCCTTGGACTCCGGAAACGGATAAAATGATCAATACCGTATTTATTAACGGTTTCCACAAACCTTTCTGGTTCATCAATACCGCCCGCGGAAATAGTGTCGTAACTGCTGATCTGGTGGAGGCACTAAAATCCGGAAAGGTCTTAGGCGCAGGACTGGACGTACTGGAATACGAGAAGCTTTCTTTTGAAACGCTCTTCGAAGAAGATAAACCGGAAGCCTTTGATTATTTACTAAAAGCAGATAATGTCCTCCTAACACCTCACATCGCCGGATGGACTTTCGAAAGCAAAACAAAACTCGCACAAACCATTGTTGATAAAATAGTTGAAATTTATAAGTAATGGAACTTATTGAAGTACAGTTGTGTATAAATATTTTAATATATTTATCATAACTAAAAACTAAACAATGAACAAAGCGTCTTATTACTTAGTCATGGCCATCGGGGTATTGTCCGTGCTGAGTTTCTTCCCTCATGCTTTTTTAGGAATGAAAGCGGTGATAGAACACATCGAAAGAGGAGAAATTCAGGAACCCGCTGCTAATGGCATGCAAATGATTTGGTTCTATTCATCCATCATGATGCTGATCTCTGGCTTAAATCTCTTGATCTTGGGAGATCACATTTTAATAGGAAGCCACAAAGCAAGATTGCAAGTGCTTATTTTAGGTTTGGGATTGGCTGTCTTCGGCCTGGGATGTACGTACATCTCAGGAAAAATAGATGCCATGTCGGTCTTTACTTTTGAAGGAATTGTGCTTATTCTGGCTACAACAATATTGTACAAAAAGGCACACCACCTCCACGATTTGGATCCTTTCGAATCAGGAAAATAAATCATGGTATTTTTCTTATAAATTTTTATATTGCACCCCCAATAAGTTGAATGAAAATTGAAAAACAAATAATCAAAATCGCTAAAGAGATGAATGTGTTTGATTGGTATAAGGAAGTAGTGTTTAATAACTACGCAAACTTTAGAGGAAGAGCGAGAAGAAGTGAATTTTGGTATTTTAACTTGATTCATATTGCAATCATGATTTTGTTGGTTCTTATAGGTGGAGTTTTATCTGGCGGAAAAGAACCTAATGATTTTTTTGTAGCAATCTTTGGATTGTATTTGTTGGCAACTTTTATTCCTAGTCTGGCCGTTACTATTAGACGGCTTCATGATGTTAACATTAGCGGATGGTTTTATTTAATAAATATTATTCCTTACCTGGGTGCATTTATACTATTTATCGTTGCTTGTATAAATGGAACAGTGGGAACAAATAACTATGGCCCGGATCCTAAAAAGCCAATAGACGAAATCGATGAAATAGGACAGCAAGTATAACTGAATAATAAATATGGAGGTGCCGAAAATCCAAAACAGAGTAGGAATTAACTAACTAAAACAAAATGTTATGATTCAATGGTTTAAAAAAGTAGTTTTTGAAAACTATGCTAATTTCAAAGGAAGAGCAAGAAGAAGTGAATTTTGGTACTTTTTATTGGCCCAATTTCTGTTTACAATAGTATGTTATGTTTTATTCGGTGTATTTGCCGCAATGGAAAGTTATGGAATTGGAATGATCTTCTACGGAATAGCAATGATCTTCTCTTTGGCAACAATGATTCCTTATTTAGCAGTTGGAGTAAGAAGAATGCACGATGTAGGTAAAAGCGGTTGGTTCTTGTTGGTGCCAATCTACAGCTTGATCTTAGCACTTACTGAAGGTGAAAAAGGAGCGAATGCTTGGGGTGAAGATCCTAAAGGAGTACTTAATGAAGTAAACGAAATCGGAAACGAATAATCAAATTAATAATAATGGAAACATCAAAACCAAACGAGGATTGGAATAATCCAACTCCACCACAACAACAAGAAAATAAAAAAGTTTTAGCCGGCGTAATGGGAATTTTATTCGGCGGATTAGGTGTACACAAATTTATCTTAGGATACACTAACGAAGGATTAATTCAAATCGGTATTACGGTTATTACTTGTGGTGCAGGTAGCTTATTAGGTTTCATTGAAGGAATCATTTACCTTACTAAATCTGACGAGGAATTTTATCAAACATACCAAGCGAACAAAAAAGCATGGTTCTAAGATAAATAGAGCTATAAAAAAAGCCGGGGATTATTCCTCGGCTTTTTTATTGTTACTATGTTGTTCTTTCTGTTCTTCTAATTTGCGTTCCAGCTCTGCCTGAAACTCTTCCATAACGGGTTTAACGGTACTTTCAGGTAAATCCGCAATACGAATGTACATCAAACCGTCTACCGCATTATTAAACAAAGGATCCACATTGAATGCTACCACGCGGGCATTCTGCTTAATGTATTTCTTGATCAATACCGGTAAACGTAAATTCCCCGGTTCCACTTCATCAATAATTTTGTCAAACTTATTCAAATCGGCTTCAGTTTCATTAAAGATGAAATCCTTGTCAGCATCTTTTAACTTCACTCTGAATTCCTTCTTCGGATGCACATACTGCGCAATGTAAGGATCATAATAGTGTGACTTCATGAATTCAATCATCAACGACTTCGAAAAATCAGAAAACTGGTTACTGATACTCACACCACCAATTAAGAATTTATGTTCCGGATAACGTAATGTCGTATGTACAATACCTTTCCATAATAAGAACAATGGCATTGGCTTTTGCTGGTATTCTGAACAGATGAACGCACGACCCATTTCAATCGACTTGCTCATCATGTCGTACAACTCTGGCTCAAATCGGAACAAATCCTGAAGATAGAATCCGTTAATGCCATAAGCTGCATATATCTGACTTCCTAATCCCATACGGTAAGCTCCTGCAATCTGTTTGCTCTCATCATCCCAAAGGAACATATGATGGTAGTATTTGTCAAACTTATCAATGTCAATCGACTCGTTCGTTCCTTCTCCAACCTCACGGAAAGTGATCTCACGCAAACGGCCTATCTCATGCAATATATTCGGAATCTCATCCGCTGAGGTTAAGAAAACCTCATAATTCTTACTTTGCAGTAAACGGGCATCATTATTACGGAGTTTCTCCACTTCGGCAACCATCTTCTCTTGATTGGCTCCGGTAACAATGGTTTTAGCAGGCTTGGTCGGTGCTTTTAAAATCGGTGTCTGTAATAATTTAGACTCTTTTTCAAAAGCATTGGAAAGCATATAGGTTTTCTTACGCAAAAATTCTGCGTATTCGTCTATGGTTTCGTATTCGTTTTGCTCCGCTACAGAAATTGGCTTCCCGATACGGACTTTAATCACACGGTCTTTCTGTGTCAATAACTCCGAAGGTAATTTAGCCGTACGAAGCGTATCGCTAATTTTGGACAAGAAGTAAAATAACTTACTGTTTTTCGCATGGAAGTAAATAGGAACCACAGGAACCTGTGCCTTACGAATCACTTTGATAGCGCCTTCTTCCCATTGCTTGTCCACAACCAATTTGTCGTCTTTATAAGTAGAAACTTCTCCCGCAGGAAACATTCCCAAAGGTTTGCCGTCACTCAAATGACGGAAGGTTTCTTTCAACCCAATCACACTCGATTTTGCATCCTTATGAGTTTCAAAAGGATTAACAGGCATGATGTAAGGCTTCAAAGGTTCAATACGGTGTAGTAAGAAATTGGCAATGATCTTGAAATTAGGTTCTCTTTCCAACATTAATTTCAATAATAAAATACCATCAATTCCACCCAGCGGATGGTTTGAAATGGTAATGTAAGCACCATCTTTCGGTAAGCGTTTTAAATCTTCTTCCGGGATTTCAAACTTAATCTGAAATTCATCCAAAATAGCATTTAAAAACTCGACGTCCTTAAGATCTTTATTACGGTTGTATATTTTATTTAAAGTAGATATCTGAAGTACTTTCATTAACAACCAACCGGAGAAAGTACCCAAAATTCCGTACTTATCCGTGTTAATTGCTTTGGCAACTTCTTTTGCGGTAACTAAACCCATTCAGTTCTTTAATTTTTAAGCGAATTACAAAGATAGCAAAACTTATGGTATTCTTCGAAAAAGATTTAACATTAGAACTATTACAAATTAACAAATAGCTATAAAATTTACTGATTTTTAACGCGTTAGGATATGGTGTCTTTTTTGGTTTTTCGAAGGAAGCTGTGTTAAAAAAAGAATGTTTATAATAAATTATTAAAATAGATTAACAGCACTATATTTTATTTATTTTTGAAAAAACGAATTGCCTACTTAATGAAAATCATTTCTTATAATGTAAACGGGATCAGAGCCGCTATTACCAAAGGATTTTTGGATTGGTTGCAGGCTGCAAATCCAGATGTAATCTGTCTTCAGGAAATCAAAGCTACTCAAGACCAAATCCCTTTGATGGATATCGAAATGGCCGGCTATCCTTACCAGTATTATTTTCCTGCTCAAAAAAAAGGATATAGTGGTGTTGCTATTTTGTCCAAAGTGGAACCGAAAAACGTAGTCTTCGGAACCGGAATCGAACA
>DATEDY010000051.1:0-2667 GCA_035281405.1 Flavobacterium sp. | reverse complement strand
AAGTGGAACTACTCCAGGCTGCAGCATTCGGTTTTTCTTTATTGGGAACTATTAACCCTAATAGACTAAATACAGAGGGTATGATAAAAGCACGAACGATGCCACCTAAGAAAACTAATCCGTAGATAGAATATAGTACAGCGTCTTTTGATAGTAATGAAATGATGTCAGGTTTTGTGACCACACATAATAAAATGCTGATAATGGCTAGTGCCAAAAAACATTTGACAAGCATGCCTTTCTTTTCGTTTTGATCAACTATATGTCCGGCAAATAGTGCCAACCCAAAAGCAGGAATCACTTCCATTAATCCAATAAATCCAAGTGAAAAGGGATCTTTGGTCAAGCGATAGACTTCCCATTCAATTAATACAAACTGCATGGACCATGCTAATACAATACCTAATCGCATGAATAAAAACCATCGGAATTCTTTAATTTTTAGAGAAGAAAATGGGTCTTTTTTGTTCTTTTTTGTCACTTTATAGTAGTATTTAGGGCTATTTTATATCTCTTAATCGTAATTGAATGGAAGTATTTCCGTTCCATTCGTTTTCATCAATAGAGTAAATGGCATCAAATTTTCTGTGATGCTCAGTTAGTGTTTTCTTTTTGGCCAAACCAAAACCAATTGCACCAAAACCTTCACTATTCTCTTGTTTTACATAAAGACGTAAATGTTCTTCGTCTTTTCCGATGGATTTTCCGTACCCGGTATCGTTTAATCCTTTGGTGATAAAGATAGGACTCATGTTTTCAGGGCCATGAGGTTCAAACTGCTTCAGGATACGAAGTAATTTTTCATTAATATCTTCCAAATTGATTTCTATATCAATTGTAATTTCAGGAGTTAGTAAGTCGGGATGAATGGTTTGTTGTACAATTTCTTCGAATTTATTCTTGAAAGCTTCGTAATTTTCTTCTTTAAGCGTCATACCGGCTGCATACATATGACCGCCGAATTGTTCTAAAAATTCTGAACTTGCCTCCAAGGCATTATAAATATCGAAATCCTTTACTGATCGGGCAGAAGCAGCTAGTTTATCGCCACTTTTAGTGAAGACGATAGTGGGTCTGTAGTGTGTTTCAATTAATCTTGAAGCTACAATACCTATAACACCTTTGTGCCAGTCTTCCTGATATACAACGGTTGTGAACTTATCATTTTCATCATTAGTTTGAATTTGTAATAATGCTTCCTGTGTGATTTGTTTGTCCAAATCCTTTCTGTCGGCATTAAAAATTTCTATTTGTGATGCAAACTCTTCCGCTTGAGCCAAATTGAATTCAGATAGTAATTCCACAGCGTAATTCCCGTGTTTAACACGTCCAGCAGCATTAATGCGTGGTGCAATGATGAAGACGACGTCAGTAATGGTTAGTTTCTGTTTTTTTACATTCTGAATCAGTGCTTTTATGCCCGGTCTCGGATTGGTGTTGATGACGTCTAATCCGAATTTAGCCAATATCCTATTTTCACCTGTAATAGGAACAATATCGGCAGCAATAGCAGTTGCCACTAAATCTAAATATGGTAATAAGTCCTCAATGGTTTCGTTTCTTGTTTGAGCTAAAGCTTGAATCAATTTAAATCCTACACCACAGCCACATAATTCTTTGTAAGGATAATTACAATCTTCTTGTTTTGGATCTAAAACCGCAACTGCATCTGGAATGGCATCACCGGGACGATGGTGATCACAAATAATAAAATCGATGTTTTTCTGTTTTGCATAATTGATATGATCAATCGATTTTATTCCGCAGTCCAATGCTATAATTAAAGAAATTCCATTGTCATCGGCAAAATCAATTCCTTTATAAGATATGCCATAGCCTTCGTCATAACGATCGGGAATATAAGTGGCAATATTGGGAGTAATTGTTTTCAGATAAGAAGACATCAAAGAAACCGAAGTTGTTCCATCAACGTCATAATCACCAAAAACCAATATGTTTTCCTGATTTTGGATAGCAATTTCAATTCTTTTTACTGCCTTATCCATATCTTTCATGAGATAAGGGTTGTGTAAATCTTCTAAACTGGGACGAAAAAATTGGCGGGCGTCTTCGTAGGTCTCGATTCCTCTCTGAACTAAAAGTATTGCGATAATCTCGTCAATTTGTAGCGCGTCTTGTAAGGCTTGTATTTTTTGTTTTTCGGGCTTAGATTTTATAGTCCAACGCATTTAATAATTGATTTCTGAATTTATATTGATGATTTTGGGATTAAAGGAGTTCCTTCAAATTGAATTCCGTCCCATCCGAATTGCATGAAATTACGAATGTTTTGATGATCAGTTGCTTCAGGTGTTTGAAGTACATCTTTGTAGAAATCACCAAAAAGCAATAACGTTTCTTCCTTGCTTAAATGCTGTAATTTTGCAAATCCGAAAATTTTGCACGATCCATTGTTTTCGCCAGCATTGTTGAGCTGATTGCCATTTTTGAATGTGGTAGGAGTAAAGTCGTAATTTTCATCAATGATAGTAATAACATTTTGAAAATTGATTGATTCGGTGTTGCTTTTTAAAATTTCTATGAATTGGGTGATGCTATTCATCGTCTTTTCTTTTTTCTTTGGTTGTTGATTTACCGGCGACACAAACTACAATTTCACCTTTGGGTGGTTTTGCTTCGAAGTGCTTCAGAACTTCTTCAGCCGTG
>DATEDY010000050.1:0-5572 GCA_035281405.1 Flavobacterium sp. | reverse complement strand
TGTATACCCCTTTTTCTTTTTCGAAAGTATAGTGATCAACGGTGAAATTTTGAATACTTTGTGAACGAACGCAAGGATTAGTTTCTTTATCTACAATATCGAAGGAAATTGTAAAGAAATCGGTGCCGTTTTTTTTGAACTGGTAGGAAAGCGATACAGGAGCTGTTTGATAAAGAAAAGAAATGATAACGGAATGTGTTTCATCACTCATATTAATACCATGATATATATCAGCGGATTGATTATCAGGTAACTGAGTAGCGCTTAATTCATTGAAATCAATGGCGCCGGATTTTAATAGATCTACCCCGGTTTGACGATCAATTAATCGCAAGTCGATTTTATTTATAGAATAGTAATGAGGATATTCACAATCTGGAGTGTTATCGTCGCTATTGCAACCTAATAGTAGGATTAGAAGTAGTGGTAGGATTTTTTTAAGCATGATTTAGGGGACAGATTATTTTAAAAAAGTGCAAATATAATGAATAACTAAAAAGGTTTTTTGTCCAAATTAAGTCATGCTTGTTATTGTTTTCTTTCTACCGGAATGAGATTAGTCCTCATAATCTGAAGGCAGGGAGTTAATCGATTTATGGTTGTCTTATTTAGTTCTTAAGATAGTAAAAGCTCTGTCTTCTTTCAGCATTCCGATTTTCGGGTAATATTCCATGGCAGTTGGAACGGAGAGGAGTAAAACCATGGATTCATCGCCTAATTTTTCTTTCGTTAAGGCTACTAAACGTTTACCGATTCCGCTTTTATTGTAATCCGGATGCACAGCAAGATCTGCAAGGTAGCAGCTCCAAACCCAATCCGTAATCGAACGGGAAACACCAACAAGCTGGTCATTGTCCCAAGCGGTTACAATAAGATTCGAACTGTCGTACATTTTCTGTATTCTGGCTTTGTCTGAAGTAGGACGGGGTAAACCCGCTATATCATAAAGATGTATTACCTGATCTGCTGTAGGTATTTTGTCAAACGAATAGGTGATTGTTACTTCCATTTAATGAGATGTTTATGGCTTTTAAAAAGAAACACAAGGTGTTATAGTGGATTATTTAATTTCTTTTATTCCTTTACAGAATTCGTCAATTTTCGCCTGACTTTGCTCAACGGCTTCTTTCTGCATACTGAATTGCACTTCCATGGTTCCGGCTTTCCCGTTGTATAAGAAACCTTGATACACATAGACATAATCGTTAGACTCCAACTCACATTCGAAATAATTTCCTTTCATTCCGTTGATGGTTTTTTTGGAAATCTTCAAATCCTTTATTTCTCCCAGTCCGTTATACTGATCTTTAATGACTGTCTTTAGGTTCTTATCGGTCACAAAATAGTTAAGTTCAATAAAATAGACGCTTATTAAATTATAGTTGTCTTGGAATTCAGCATCCCATAAAGAAGCTTCATTGCTTTTTTGCCAGTGTTCGGTATTGTATGTAATTTCATAAACTCCTTTTTTACTGATATAAGTACCTGTAGTAGGTTTTGTAGTCGATTGGTTTTGAGCAAATGTGCTAACATTCAGAAGAAGAAGGAATAGCAAGGTGATTTTTTTGATCATAAGTATTTTTTAGTTTGTTAATTGCAGGTTGTTACTTACAAATGTAGGGAAGTTTCATCATATGACAGCCCTTCTTTCTCAATAGCAGGATTTTCTAAATCAGCTCTACATTGATCCCGTTTCGTAAGGTTTGATGGATTTCGGCAGTTTCAGTAGTGACGCTAACAAATATACCAAAATGAGGATGAGTAGGAAGTAAACAGCTATTACTTGCACATTATCTTTTTTGCCAACCAATCAAACATTCTTCATGCTTTCCTGTATCCTGTTGATTTGTGCTAAATGACGAATGATATGGTTAACGTAAAACTGAAAAGTATCACCCAGTTTTAATCGGAGCAGACTTGAAATGGAGGTCGGAATTCTGACTTTGTTCAAACTAACGTTTCTCGATTGGTTCAATAAGCCAATTAATTGATGTTGCTGATCAATAAACTTGGTAATAACTGTAGTGTTAAGGCTAGCATTTATCGGATTTTTATCCTTAAATGTTTTCATTTTGTTGAGTTTTTCTTTCGGGAGCATACTTTTGGCAAAGTAACTTCCTAAAAATCCACTCTTGAATTCCACCTCATTTTTGGTGTTCGATTGCTGTAATTGTTTTTCTATTTCAGGTAAATAAAAGTCACCATACAAATTCAAATGTTCCAAACATTCCAAAATGTTCCAGGAACTTTTATTTTCTTTCCATGTTAAGGCAGCCAGATCATAGTGTTTCAGGTTTTCTGCCTGGACTATGATTTTTGCTGTCTCTGCTAAAAGCCTTTGTAGTAATTGCTCCGATTGCATAATTATATATTTTTATGTTGTATATTCTATGCAAAGTTCAAAAAAGTAGTGTTCATAAATCTTGATTAAAGTCAAGACTTTTTCAATCGTGATAAGGTTTCTGGACTCATTCGAAGGTAATTGGCAATATAACGGTTAGGGACTTCCTGAAAGAGCTGTGGACTTCTTTTTAAAACCCGTTCATAACGCTCTTTTGGCGAACTGGTAAGAATGTCAATCTCACGCTCCATTTGTTGAAGTATTAAACTTTCCAAAGTCTGTGTCCACATATTGCGATTGTCTTCCATTTCTAAAAAGCGGGATACTTCTGATTGGGTTACCACTTTTACAACCGTTTTTTTAATTGCCTGGATATAAAAGTTGGAAGGTTTACCGGTTAAAAAAGAATCCAAAGCAACAATGATATTGTCTTTGTATCCAAACCGGATAATTTGTTCTTCATGTTCATCCAATACATAAATCCTCAAACTCCCACTTTCTATATAATACAAATTGGTATCGATACTACCTTTTACTAGGAGGAACCCGTTTCTTTCAATCGTTATTTCCCTTTCTGATAAGGCAACTATTTCTTTCATTGGATGTGTTGAGTTTTTTTCTTTTAGTAAGTCCCTAGATTTATAAAGCAAAGGATAGTTGGTCATGTTTACTTACAAATATATCGAAAAGTGTAAAAAGAAGGAATTGAAATAGGAGTGAAGTGAACGAAGTGATCTTGCCATTTCATAAACCCGATGCTCTCATTTGGTTTTATTTTAAAGTAGCAATAAACGCATCTTTTTCCGCAAACTGAATCACTTCTTTCTTTTGAACATCAAACAATTGATACAAATCAAATTGATTGGCTGATCCGGACCAACGTTCAGGTTGTTCCACATAAAGGTAATTGCCATTCTTCAGTTGATACAGTTTACCGGAATCGTAATGGAAGTAAATGTCGGATGCTTTGTTGAACATTTCCCCAAATAACTTGCGAATCGTATAAGGTTTCTTGTTGAAAAGAGTGAGCATGCCATTTTTTCCCTCAATAAATTGAATGGTTTGATTAGTGCCAAATTGCAATTTACTTGCATAAACAGATAGGGTATCACGTTCGTAGAACTCCTTTTTTACCTCAAATGCGACTTCCTTAATGTCATGCGTATTCTTCAGTGGATTACTTTTTAAAGTATCAAATACAATGGTGTGTTGTGCGGTGTATTGCTGATATAAATTATACAATGCGCTGTCTCCAATCGATTGGATAGTTTCCTTTTGGGCTGATGTTTTAACCATCCCATCTCTTTGGTTTTGACAACCAAAAGAAATTAGAATCAATAATAGAGAAAGAATTTTTAGCATGAATCAAACTTTGTAGAATTGGTTATAATGCTCCACCGGCTTTTTAAACATGTTTTCTGAACTCAAACCTAAAATCGGGCTGAAGAAGCAAAAAGCAGTTTGCACTTTGACCTTCTTTACCAACATTATCTTTGACGTTGTAATTCTATGATTTGTTTGTAAACATTTCTTGCATCGTTAATAAATTCAAGTCTTGGTGGCTGATTTGCTCCCGGCCATTCCATTCCTTGCATCATGGTAGTTCTTATGTCGGTTGGCCCAAAAGTTATTGTTCCGCTTTTGTCGTCCTTTTCATTGATGGTAATATCAGTCAGGGTTCTGATATTTAATGATTTTATTTCTCTGCTGAATATACCGGTTTTGATAATAATGCGGTCCGGAGTAATTCCGTAAATCGTGTTGGCTCTTTTCTTGGCGTCAACGAAAAATCGTCCAACTGTAATGTAAAGTCCTACCAGAACAAACGGGATGCCCCATAGTTTAAAAAGGAGCGGTGCACCAGTCTCAATAACACTGGTTTCCCAAAATACCGCAAAACCACCCCAAAGCAAACTAAAAGGAATTAATAAAGCGTCCGAACTTCGAAATACTATTCCGGTCTTCGGTCTCCCTGTCCATATCAATTTTTCATCGGAACCCAGATTAGGTCTTAATTCGTTTTCAATGGCGTAATTTGTCATAACGGTTTTTCTGGTATTACTTGTTTTTAAGATGCCTACTTATATTATGCCGCATTTTTATTATAAGCGCTTGCAAATATACCGAATGTCAGAAAGTAAAAGTTGAAAATAGGAGGGAATAGTAAGTTACTTTTCATTGGCTTTTCTAAAAGACATACCAATCCGATTTAAAAATGGATTTGTCATCACGATTGTTTTTGAAATAGCCCATGAGCATCAGATTTCGTATGGTTTCCTCGGCCATTTTATCATTGGTAAGTCTTGGGGTAGCACTATCCACGTAGGAGAAAGAAAAACTATGCCCTTTTCTTACATCAAATAACCAAGTGTTATTATTTCTTTTAGCTGAAATAAATTTAACGTAATCCAGATCTTGATGGGAATTATCATACCCCCGTTTTACAATAAATGCTATAACCTGAGAGCTGTCACTGCTTATAACCAAAGGAAATAACAGTACAGGTTCTTCACGACCATCAAAAAAGTTATAATCCTTACAGTTTTTAAGGTAATTGAATAGTTTTTTCTCAAAGTCGTTTTGTCTTGGATGGGACAAAAAAGTAGTGGATTCATTTTTTAAATGACGGAACTGATGGGTAACATATTTGTTCTTGTCTTTAAGCAATACGCGATTGTACGAACAACTAAGATTTAGTAGTACTAAAGTTAGTACAATCAATTTTAAAAATAGCTTCATATGTAAATAGTGAGCACTGTTTTATACTATCTCCTCGTCTTTACTATGCCGAATATCATACTGTTACTTATCAAATGCTTTAGGATTAATGGCAAGTATTTTACTCTCGTAATCTTTCATTTTGTCAAGGTTACCGAAAGACATTTCAATATTCAGTCGCATAAATAGAAAGTCAATGTCCTTGCTGTTTTTTAGTAAGTACTTGTCTGTAATTACTCGTGCTTCATCAAATTGACCAACTGTCAGCAAGCTATAGGCTAACTCTAATTGATTATCTCTTGTTTCTCCTTCCGTTGCTATTCTCTCCTTTAAAAATTTAATTCCGCCATAGGTATTTTCTTTTAATCCTCGGAGTTTGTAAAGTTCCATCGAAATCTGAATAACCCAGTCGCTGCTATTGGAACGCTCCATCATTAACTGTTGTTCCTGATTCAATTTTATGGTGTCTCCTAAAATGTTGTGGAGATAGGCAAGAGTAATATGTGGTGCTAC
>DATEDY010000049.1:0-10398 GCA_035281405.1 Flavobacterium sp. | reverse complement strand
TCAACAGATCTAATTAATAATGAAAAAAAAGTGCTTTTTCGCCATCCTGCTTTTATTAGCCAATTTCTCACTTTTTTCGCAAGAAAAATTCACCTTGAGCGGTGTTGTTTCAGATGTTAAAACCAACGAGAAGCTCATTGGTGTTGCTATTTTTGTAACAGAGACTAACACCACATTATACACCAATGAATATGGTTTTTATTCGGCTACTTTACCCAAAGGAGAATACACCATAGAACTCAGCGCTTCGGGCTACAATTCAGTTACTGACAAAACTGTTTTAAACCAAAACAGTCGGAAAAATTTTTATCTGACAGAAGAAAACAGACAGATCAAACAATTGGAAGAAGTAACTGTAACTGCTAAAAACAAAGCCAATATCCGCAAACCGGAAATAGGCGTCAACAAACTTACCATTCAGACCATCAAACAAATGCCGGTAGTTTTAGGTGAAGTAGACATTATCAAATCGCTTCTCTTCCTGCCGGGCGTAACAAACGCAGGTGAAGGACAATCAGGCTTTAATGTTCGCGGTGGTGGTGCTGATCAAAATCTGGTACTACTCGACGAAGCAACGGTCTACAATTCCTCACATGTATTTGGCTTTTTCTCGGTTTTCAATCCGGATGCCATCAAAGATCTGAAATTGTTTAAAGGTGGAATTCCTGCCCGATTTGGAGGAAGAGCTTCTTCAGTTCTTGATATTTACCAAAAAGACGGAAACAGTAATAAATTTGCCTTGAATGGTGGAGTTGGTTTAATAACAAGCCGAATTTTAGCCGAAGGCCCAATCGTAAAAGAAAAAGGTTCATTTCTTTTTGGAGCACGTGGTTCTTACGCGCATCTCTTCTTAAAACTCACCGATAACGACAATAAAGCTTATTTTTATGATTTGAATACCAAATTAAGCTACAAACTAAACAATAACAACAACTTATATCTTTCTGGTTATTTTGGAAGGGATATTTTTTCATTAAGTGAAAGTTTTACGAATACGTATGGTAACAGTACGCTCAACCTGAGATGGAATCACTTATTTTCAGAGAAGTTATTTTCCAATTTATCCCTAATTTACAGCGATTATTACTACGGTTTAAAACTCGATTTCATAGGATTTAATTGGGATTCAGGGATCAAAGCCTATAATCTGAAATACGATTTCAAACATTACATTTCTGATCGCTCAAAAGTAAATTTTGGTGCTAACGCTATTTACTACAACTTCAATCCCGGAACAGTCGAACCAATTGACGAAGAATCATCAATTAATTACAGACAATTAGATCAAAAATATGCACTCGAACCCTCATTGTATTTCGACGTTGAACAAACGTTAAGGGAAAAAATCTCCATTTCATACGGTATGCGATTGAGTTTGTTTTACAGATTAGGTGAATCAACCATCAACTATTACGAAAACAACCAACCTGTTGTTTATGATGAGGAATTGAAAATCTACGAAAAAGGTACACCAATAAGAACCCAATACTTCGGAAAAAATAAAACCATAGAAAATTTTGGCTATTTCGAACCTCGTTTTGCTATGTCTTATGAAATCAATAAAGATCAATCTGTCAAACTAGGCTATAACCGAATGCTACAATATCTTCAACTGGTTTCAAACACTGCCTCTCCAACACCGCTTGATGTTTGGATTCCAAGTGACAACTACATAAAACCTCAAATTGCCGATCAGATTTCCTTAGGTTACTTCAGAAATTTTAAAAACGATGATTATACCTTAGAACTGGAAACTTACTACAAAGGTGTTCAAAACAGAATGGATTATATTGATGGTGCCGATTTAATAGCCAACGAAGCCATTGAACAAGTTATTCTCAACGGAAGAATGCGTTCCTATGGTTTAGAAATGTTACTACGAAAAAATACCGGAAATTTCAGTGGATGGATAGCTTATACGCTGTCTCGATCAGAGCAACAAACTCCGGGAAGAACGCCAACAGAAATTGGAATTGCCAACGGAAAATGGTACCGTTCTGCTTACGATAAAACCCATAACTTAGCCATTACAGGAAGCTACAAACTCAATGACCGATGGACTTTTGGCGGAAATTTTACTTTCCAGTCAGGACAGCCTGTCACCTATCCATCCGGCAAATACGTTTTTGAAGACGTTGTGGTTCCTTACTATAATTCCCGAAACGACAATCGTTTACCTGCTTATCACCACTTGGATGTTTCCGCAACCATGAAAACCAGACAAAAAAAAGAAAAAAGGCTGAGAAGCGAATGGGTTTTCAGTATTTACAATTTGTACAGCCGAAAAAATGCTGCCTCAATTAGTTTTAATCAAAATAGTGAAACCGGAAGAAACGAAGCAACACGCTTATCTATTTTTGGAATTGTTCCCGCGGTTTCTTACAACTTTAAATTTTAAATCATGAAAAGATTTTTGTTCATCATCACCATAGCCGCTTTGTTCAATTCTTGTCAGGACACTGTAGACATTCCTCTTGAAAACGGAAAACCTAAACTGGTTATCAATGCCGTTATCAAATGGCAAAAAGGAACAACAGGTGAAAATCAAACCATAAAACTTAGTCTGACAAACGACTTTTATACCAACGATGTAGTTTTTGCTAATGGCGCAACAGTAACAGTTACCAACAGTGCAAATACTGTTTTTAATTTCATTGAAGATCCCAATACCGGGAATTACATTTGTAATAACTTTGCTCCTGTCATCAATGAAAATTATACACTTTCAGTGGCTTATCAAGGGCAAAATTACACCTCAACAGCACAATTCATAGCAACTCCTCCCATTATCAATGTACAGCAGGAAACAGTTCCGGGACCAACAGGGGAAGACGAAATACAAATCAAATATTTCTTCCAAGACAACGGAATGGAAAATAATTTTTACCTGCTGGGCGTTAGAAACTCAAAGAAAAAAGTACAGGAATACGGCGTGGTAAGTGATGAATTTTTTCAAGGAAATGTGATGTTCGGTTTTTATGCCAGCGATGTAGAACAAGGAAAAACTTTGAAATTAACATTGCAAGGAATTACAAACTCATATTATAATTACATGAATAAACTAATTCCGATTGCAAGTACAAATTCAGGAAATCCTTTTGCTACACCTCCGGCAACATTAAGAGGTAATATCGTTAATCAAACAAATCCTAAAGACTATCCATTGGGCTATTTTGCATTAGGCGAAACAGATATCAGGGAATATGTTGTCCAATAATTTCTTATTTTTGGAGAATCTTTAAAATAACCCCATAACCTAAAATCCAAATGTCTTCACACCATATCGTAAGGGACGATCAAGAACCTGCATTAATTATTGCCAATGGTGCTGAATGCTCCCGCGAATTGCTGGATCAGCTTTTGGAATGGTCTCCGTTTGTAATTGTCCTTGATTCTGCTATCGAACGAGTACTCGAATTAGGCATCAAAATCGATGTGTTATTGGGTGATTTCGACAGAGGGTTTGACGCAGAATATTATAAAGAAAAACAGTATCCGTTAGAAATAATCCACACTCCCGACCAGAATAAAACCGATCTGGAAAAAGCTTTTGATTATCTGATTCAAAAAGGTCACAAAGCGGCTAATGTAGTTTGGGCTACCGGAAGACGCACGGATCACACTATCACTAACATTACGAATATAGTACAATATCGGGACCAACTCAAAATAGTTATTCTCGATGATTATTCAAAGATTTTTCTGCTACCAAAAAAATTTGAAAAGTGGTATACAAAAAACAGTATTATTTCGTTAATACCTGTTGGAGAAGTCTCCGAAATTTACTCTGAAAATTTGTTTTTCCCATTAAAAAAAGATACCTTGACAATAGGTTACAGAACCGGAACCAGTAATCATGTAACAGAAGACGGATTGGTTACCATTACTTATAAAACCGGTGATTTATTATTGATAGAATCCTCAGATTAAAAGCGATATGAAAAAATTAATCACATTAACATTGTTGCTATACAGTTTTTTAATGTTTTCGCAACAAGCAGAAAAAGTCACTTTTTCACAATCAATCGAAAAAGCTAAAAAAGAAAACAAAAAAATTCTACTGTACTTTTCAGGTTCCGACTGGTGTGCTCCTTGCGTGAAATTCAAAAAACAATTTATATACACCGATCAATTCAAATCGTTTGCAGAAGAAAATCTCATAGTATTTAATGCTGATTTTCCCAGATTGAAGAAAAATCAATTACCTCCCGATACAGTACAGGAAAATGAATCGTTAGCAGACAAGTACAATAACAAAGGGCTCTTTCCTCTGATCCTACTTTTAAACAACGATGGAACTATCCTGAAAAAATGGGAGCATTTACCAACGGAATCACTAGACACTTTTATTTCTGAAATTAAGTAAGTCATGTTAACAAAAAGAGTGACCAAATTGATGGGAAACCGTTTCGAAATTTCGGTGATTGGTCCTAACGAACAATGGAATAACTCAAAAATCGACTTGGCTATTCGTGAAATACAACGCATAGAAAAATTACTGACAACTTTTTCAGAAGAAAGCATTACTTCACAAATAAATAATAATGCAGGAATCAAACCGGTAAAAGTTTCAGAAGAAGTTTTCAGCTTAATGGAACGCTGTCAGATGATCTCAAAAATAACACAAGGTGCATTTGACATTAGTTACGGAAGTCTTGACAAAAAGTTTTGGAATTTTGATACCAAAATGACGTCATTACCAGACATAGAAACAGCCAAAAAAACAGTTGCATTAATCAATTACGAGAACATTATCCTTAATAAGGAAGACAATACTGTTTTTCTAAAAAATGAGGGAATGCGGATTGGCTTCGGTGGTATTGGAAAAGGATATGCCGCTGAAATGGCAAAAAAAACATTGCTTAAAGAAGGCGTAAAAAGCGGAATCGTGAATGCTTCAGGGGACTTATCTGCGTGGGGAACTCAGGAAAATGGAGAACCTTGGACTATAGGAATCGCTAATCCAAATCACCGAAACGATATCTTCTCTACTTTTAAACTTTCTGACAAAGCTGTAGCCACCTCAGGGAACTACGAAAAATTCGTAATTATAAATAATAAAAAATATTCCCATACGATAGACCCCAAAACAGGTTATCCTGTATCAGGTATAAAAAGCGTAACTATCATAGCTGAAAACGCTGAAATTGCAGACGCATTGGCAACTCCGGTTACCGTCATGGGAATTGAGGTCGGAATGGATTTCATCAATCAATTAAAACACATCGGATGCATCATTATCGATGATAACAACAGAAAATATTTTTCAGAGAACATTAAATTAACCTAATCAAAAACCTTATGAAACTTCTAACTATAACACTGACTATGTTTATTCTAAGCAGTTGCACTTCCGTTAAAGAATATCAGAAATCTAAAATCAATGATTCAGATATGGCACTATCTGCAAGAAAATCGGAAAAGTTTGAAGATACTTTCCAACTCTATAGAGAAGCAAGTTCAGGAGCGAATGGTGGTAAAACCGGAGGAGGTTGTGGATGTAATTAATTCAAAAAAATTAAAGACATGAAAAAAAGAATAATCACAGCATCCGTGTTGGCATTTATTTTTAGCCACCAAACTAAAGCTCAAGACAATACTACAACCGACACAACTTCGGCATACAAAAAACATAAGTTAAAAATAGAAGAAGTTAATTTCATAAGTAGTTATTACACACAAACCGGCGATAATTCAGCCGTAACAGGTGGTAAAGGAACCGAAAAGCTTAATGATATTGCTACTACAATAGAAGTAAAAATCTCCAAAGAGGATAAAAACAGTAACAAACATAATTTTAATTTTGAATTGGGTGTAGATTCTTATACTTCAGCTTCATCTGACAAAATTGATCCCAACACTGTAACCTCGGCGTCATACCAGGACGTAAGAGTATATCCTTCATTGAATTATGCTTTTCAAAATGATAAGAAGGGTTACGCTCTTAATGGAGGGATTTCGGGATCGGTAGAATATGATTATTTTTCAATTGGCGCAAATGCCGGCTTTACTAAAATCTCAAAAGATAAAAACAGAGAACTTTCAATCAAAGGAATGGCCTTTTTTGACACTTGGAAGGTAATTCTTCCTATAGAACTGAGGAACAACCCTTCTGATGACGAGGCGAAACAAGGTGATACGAAACCAAGAACATCTTACAATTTAGGATTGTCACTTTCTCAAGTTATCAATAAAAATTTACAAATTGCTTTCATGACTGATCTTGGCTATCAGGAAGGGTTATTGGCTACCAAGTTTAACAGAGTTTATTTTGAAGGCGGTGATGTTAAATCTGAAAAATTACCAAGTACCCGTTTCAAAATTCCATTCGGTGCAAGACTGAATTACTTCTTTGGCGATAATTTCGTGCTAAGAAGTTATTATCGATACTATCAGGATAATTGGGATATTAAATCACATACTGTCAATTTGGAACCGGTTTTGAAATTATCTGCCTTTTCATCCTTATCAATTCCGTATCGATTTTACACGCAAAGCGCAACCAAATACTTTAAACCGATCCTCAATCATCAACTTGGTGAAGAATACTATACCAGTGATTACGATTTATCTGAATTCAAAAGTCACATGATCGGATTAGGTTATAGAGTTACCGATTCAGATAAAGGTCTTTTTGGCATAAAAAGAATCAATACCCTAGAATTACGCTATGGATATTACACAAGAGACAATGGACTAAATTCACATATAGTAACGCTTCTGATGAAATTCAAATAAGAGTTTATATGCTTACCTTTGTTCTTTACAATCTTTACCCGAAAAAATGAAAGCCAAAATAATTACAGAAAAAAAGAATTTGCATCCGAGAAATCCACATCGGTTTGGGTATGATTTTGAACAATTGACAGTAAATTATCCTGAATTAGAAAAGTTCATTCAAATAAACAAATACAAACCTGAAACTAAGGATAAAACAATTGATTTTAGCGATCCGAAAGCGGTAAAAGCACTAAATAAAGCGCTGTTAATGACCAATTATGCAATTCAAAATTGGGATATCCCGGAAAATAACCTTTGTCCTCCCATACCGGGAAGGGCAGATTATATTCATTATATCAGCGATTTACTAGCCGAATCCAATAATGGAATCATCCCTGAAGGACTAACAGTAGAAGGTCTGGATATTGGAATCGGTGCCAACTGCATTTATCCTATAATCGGAAATAAAGCCTACGGATGGAGTTTTGTAGGAACCGATATCAATGAAAGCTCTTTACAAAATTGCAGAAAAATAATACTAAACAATCCTAAAATTTTAGAGGCTTTAAGCTTGCAAAAACAAACGGAACCCAGATTCATTTTTAAGAATATTATTGCTCCTGAAGATCGTTTTTCATTTACAATATGCAACCCGCCTTTTCATAGCTCTCCCGAAGAAGCCAATAAAGCCACTACAAGAAAAACGAATAACCTACTGAAAAAGAAAACCGAAAAACCGGTATTGAATTTCGGTGGCCAGAATGCCGAATTATGGTGCGATGGAGGAGAAATAGGTTTTTTAACCCAAATGATTTATGAAAGTGTAAAATACCCCAATCAAGTACTTTGGTTTACTTCTTTGGTTTCCAAAAAGGAAAATCTCAACCGCATTTATAAGCTTTTAAAGAAAGTAGGTGCAGTCGATGTCAAAACCATTGAAATGGCACAAGGCCAAAAAACAAGCCGAATTGTAGCCTGGACTTTTTTAACTAAAAAACAACAACAAACCTGGAAGTTTTAAGTTCATTTTTTAAATTTATCTTTCCATTTTGCATCTTTTTTATCATTTTTAAGTCTTATAGGTATAACTTTTAAATTGTAATAAAATGGAAAATACTGAAAAGTGCGTTTGTCAATGCACTAACTGTAACGAAGGAAATTGCAACGAATGTACTTGTGAAAATTGTACTTGTGAAAATTGCAATTGCAACAGCTAAATAATGAAAAGCCCAAAGCTATTATAGCAATGGGCTTATTTTTTTTTAAAAAAATTCAGACACAAAACAATGGAAACAATTGAAATTTGGAAACAGTTTTCAGAAAACTTAAAAGGATATATTTACAGCAAAATCAAAGATCAGGAAATCACTAAAGATTTACTCCAGGAAGTTTTTATTAAAATTCATCTCAACAATCATAAACTCAAAAATACGGATAGCCTGAAATCTTGGGTATACAGTATTACGCACAATACGATCATCGATTACTTTAAAAATCAATCCAAACCCATTCCAGTACTCGAATTACCAGAAACCGTAGAACCTCAGCCGCATGCTGCCGAGAACTGCATTCTGCCACTTATCAATAACTTACCCAAAAAATATAAAGAAGCTTTAATTTTAAGCGAAATCAATGGCAAAAAACAACAGGAAGTAGCCGAAATACTAAACATTACGCTTCCCGGTGCTAAATCAAGAATTCAACGCGGACGAAAGTTAGTTCAACAAGGATTAATGGATTGCTGTGATTATACCTTGAACAGCAAAGGTTTTTTAGTGGGTGAACATAAAGACAAGGAAAATTGCAAAGTCTGTAAATAATGATTTTTGATAAGTATACTTTTACTTTGTAACTTAGCAATCCTGAACTTTTGCAATTATAACCAATGAAATTCCAAGTAATATCCGATTACAAACCAATGGGTGATCAGCCCCAAGCTATCGATAAATTAGCCAAAGGAATCATCAACGATGAAAAATACCAGACACTTTTAGGGGTAACAGGTTCCGGAAAAACATTTACAGTCGCAAATGTCATTCAGGAAGTGCAACGACCTACATTGGTTTTAGCACATAACAAAACGCTTGCAGCTCAGTTGTATTCAGAGTTCAAACAATTTTTTCCTAATAATTCGGTGCAATATTTTGTTTCATATTATGACTATTATCAGCCTGAAGCATTCATTCCCGTAACAGGAACTTACATTGAAAAGGATTTATCCATCAATGACGAATTGGAAAAATTACGTTTGAGTACGACTTCCGCCTTGCTTTCCGGTCGTCGCGATGTATTGGTGGTGGCTTCGGTTTCGTGTTTGTATGGCATCGGAAATCCGGTAGAGTTTCAAAAAAATGTGATTTCCATTGAAAGAGATCAAACCATTTCTCGTACTAAATTTTTACACCGATTAGTCCAAAGTTTGTATTCCAGAACTGAAGCAGAATTCACCCCGGGAACTTTCCGAATCAAAGGTGATACAGTGGAAGTTTTCCCAAGTTATGCCGACGATCCTTTCCGAATCCATTTCTTTGGAGATGATATTGAGGAAATTGAAGCTTTTGATCCCAAAACGGCAAAGGTGATCGAGAAGTATGAAAAGCTGAATATCTATCCTGCAAACATGTTTGTTACCTCGCCCGATGTGTTGCAAAACGCTATCTGGCAAATCCAGCAGGACTTAGTGAAACAAGTCGATTATTTTAAAGAAATAGGCAAACATCTGGAAGCCAAACGACTGGAAGAACGTACCAATTTCGATTTGGAGATGATCCGTGAATTGGGGTATTGCTCCGGAATTGAAAACTATTCCAGATATCTTGACGGTCGCGAAGCAGGCACTCGCCCATTCTGTCTTTTGGATTATTTTCCGGAGGATTATCTGATGGTTGTCGATGAAAGTCACGTAACCATTTCGCAGGTGCATGCCATGTATGGTGGCGACCGTAGCCGTAAAGAAAATTTAGTGGAATATGGCTTCCGACTACCAGCTGCTATGGACAACCGTCCGCTGAAGTTTGAAGAATTTGAAGCATTACAAAATCAGGTTTTATACGTTTCTGCTACCCCAGCCGATTATGAATTGCAGAAATCGGAAGGTATTTATGTGGAACAGGTCATTCGCCCTACCGGACTTTTAGATCCAATCATTGAAGTGCGCCCGAGTGCCAATCAAATTGACGATTTAATCGAGGAAATCCAACAGCGCTGTGAATTGGACGAACGTACTTTGGTCACAACATTAACCAAAAGAATGGCCGAAGAATTAGCCAAATACCTGACTAAAGTTTCCATCCGGTGCCGATACATCCATTCGGATGTAGATACTTTGGAACGTGTGGAAATCATGCAAGATCTCCGCAAAGGTGTTTTTGACGTTTTGATTGGTGTCAACTTACTTAGAGAAGGTTTGGATTTACCCGAAGTTTCATTAGTTGCTATTTTAGATGCTGATAAAGAAGGTTTCCTTCGCAGTCATCGATCGCTAACGCAAACCGTTGGTCGTGCCGCTCGTAACGTAAACGGTAAAGCCATCATGTATGCCGATAAAATCACCGCATCCATGCAAAAAACAATTGATGAAACCAATTACCGCCGTGAAAGACAAACGAATTTCAATACGGCTAACAATTTGGTTCCAAAAGCATTGAACAAAAGTTTAGGTAGTGCATTGAGCGGTAA
>DATEDY010000048.1:0-2127 GCA_035281405.1 Flavobacterium sp. | reverse complement strand
TCAACGTCTTTAGGATTGTGCTTGTGTTTGAATAAAATTGCAAACGCAATAGCAATGATTAAAGCATACACTGCGAAAGAAAACCAGATACCATGCCAATCTCTATTTCCATTAATTGTGTAAAACTTATCAATTAAGATTCCACTGATTCTTCCTCCAAAATAAGCTCCGAAACCATTAGTCATCATCATGAATAATCCTTGCGCAGAAGAACGCATTTTAGAATCGGTTGTTGTTTCTACGAAAAGAGAACCTGAAATATTGAAGAAATCGAATGCCATTCCGTATACGATACAAGAAAGGATAATCATCCATAATCCTCCTTCCGGATCACCATAAGCGAACAAACCGAAACGCAATACCCACGCCAACATGGAAATCAACATTACCTGCTTAATCCCAAATCGTTTCAAGAAGAATGGTATAGCTAAAATGAATAATGTTTCTGATATCTGCGAAATAGACATAATGATTGTTGAATACTTCACTACGAATGAATCAGCATACTGAGGGATTTTTTCAAATTCAGACAAATAAGTATCTCCATACATATTAGTCAATTGCAAAGCACCTCCTAAAAACATAGAGAAGATGAAAAACAAAGCCATTTTATAGGTTCCAAATAACTTAAAAGCATTCAAACCAAGTTTTTTTGTTAACGGTGCATCTTCGTCCATCAACTTTTGCGGAGGACATTGTGGCAATGTAAACGAATAGATTCCTAGGATAACTGCTGAAACTGCTGAAATATAGAACATGTTAGCCGATGCCTTATTCCCTGTTAAATTGGTAATCCACATTGCAACAATAAAACCCACTGTTCCCCAAACACGAATCGGAGGAAAAACTTTGATGACGTCGAAATCATTATTTTTAAGAATAGTATATGCTACTGAATTCGATAAAGAAATAGTTGGCATATAGCACATCATTGCTCCGAAGATAACCCAGTAAAAAGTTGATGGATCCTCCACCTGCGGTAAATACGCAATGAACAATCCACCTATAATATGTAAAACTCCATATAATCTTTCTGCATTCAACCATTTATCAGCAATGATACCTGTAATGGCAGGCATGATAATAGAAGAAATTCCAAGTGTTGAAAATATAGCTCCAAATTCTGCTCCGCTCCATTGTTTCGTTCCGAACCAATAATTCCCAACAGTAATTAACCATGCTCCCCACACAAAGAACTGAAGGAAACTCATCACGGTTAGTTTAAATTTAATATTCATAATTTTGTTTTGGTTTTTGTTTGATTTTAAAAGGGCGGTAAAGCTAACATTAAAATTCAAATCCACAAAGAATTACATCGATTTCGTAATTTCTTTTTCTGCCAATTCCAAAACTTTATGGAATTGCTCTTCACGTGTAAGATTTGAATTATCAATTTCAATGGCATCCTCTGCTTTTACTAAAGGAGAATCTTTTCTACTGGTGTCAATGTGGTCGCGCTTCAATACGTTTTCAAGCACACGATCGTAAGAAACGAGTTGGCCTTTTTCGGTCAATTCGTCAAAACGGCGTTGGGCACGCACATCTGCACTGGCAGTCATGAAAATTTTGAGTTCGGCATCCGGAAACACAACTGTTCCGATATCACGCCCATCCATTACCACACCTTTGCCTTTACCCATTTGTTGCTGCTGTTTTACGAGCATGGCGCGAACTTCGGATACTTCCGCAATTAAGCTCACGAAATTAGACACTTCCAAAGAGCGGATTTGCTTTTCGACATTGACATTATTCAGGTACATTTCACCAAAGCCCAATTCGGGATTGAATTGAAATTTCAATTGGATGTCATGTAAATTCTCAATCAGTGCTTCTTTATTGAATTCGAAAGCATCGATACAATTGTTTTGCATTGCATATAAAGTCACCGCACGATACATAGCACCGGTGTCTACATACACATAGCCCAATTTTTTAGCAATTTGTTTTGCCAAAGTACTTTTTCCTGTTGACGAGAATCCGTCTATTGCAATGGTAATTTTTTTCAAAGTATTATAAGTTAATCATCAGACCAAACTGACTGGTACTTGATGCCAATGTATATCTTGAGTACGAATAATCGAATCTGAATTTTCTGAATCGGATTCCGAAACCGGCTGAAATACCGGC
>DATEDY010000047.1:0-14813 GCA_035281405.1 Flavobacterium sp. | reverse complement strand
CAATCTGAGTAATTTCATTTTTACAGTATTTGAGAAAACCAAATGTAACATATTTTATCTTTATTTTAAGAATGTGATTGCCAATAATCCGTATTTTTGAAAAAAAATAATCATGCAAGAAGCATCATTAACAGGTTTATTAAAAACCATCGTTTATATCATTGGATTTTATTATTTAGTTAAAATTTTAGCTCGCATTTTTATGCCTATGATCATGAAAAACATGATGGAAAAGGCACAGGAAAATTTCAATCGACACCATCAGCAGGGAAATTTTAACCAGCAAGCTAACCAGGGTTTCAATACTCCCCAAAAAGAGACCAATCCAGTATCCAAAAAGCAGGTAGGTGAATATATTGATTACGAAGAAATTGACTAATTTCTGAAGCATTTGGTTTAAGGTTATTCTTCATAACCATCAAAAATCAAAAATATTGTATGGGGTATTTTAAATCTAAAATTTAACGTATCTTCACGCCTTTATTTTGAATAACCTGAATTTTTATGGACAAACTGAAACGTTTCTATCCACACGCATTGGCTGTTTTGAGCTTTGTGCTGGTTTCTATTATCTACTTTTATCCTGTTTTACAAGGGAAAAAATTATTACAGTCGGATATCGTACAATATACGGCGATGGCCAAAGAACAAAATGATTTTAGAGATGTTCATCATGAAGAGCCTTACTGGACAAATAGTGCTTTTGGAGGAATGCCAACTTATCAGTTAGGAGCCAATTACCCACACAATTACATCAAGAAAATAGACGGAATGTTACGATTTTTGCCAAGACCGGCAGATTATATGTTCTTGTATTTTCTAGGTTTTTATATTTTGCTTTTGGTATTGAAAATTAAGCCGTTAAAAGCTTTTTTTGGAGCTTTGGCCTTTGGTTTTTCAACCTATATGATTATTATTTTAGGTGTTGGGCATAACGCTAAAGCACACGCCATTGCTTATATGCCGATGGTTATTGCAGGTGTTCTATTGGTATACCAGCGTAAATGGTTTTTGGGCGGATTGTTAACAATGATGGCAGCTGCTTTGGAACTGAATGCGAACCACTTCCAGATGACTTATTATTTGTTGCTATTCTTACTGATCGTGACAGCTTATTATACTTTTTGTGCAATTAAAAATAAAGAGTTAAAGCCTTTGATGTATAGCTTCGGTGTATTTGTTGTTGCAGGATTATTAGCGATTGGTGCCAATGCTACAGGGATTTTAGCAACGCAGGAATATGCAAAGGAAAGTACGAGAGGAAAAACAGAATTAACCTTCACTCCAGATGGTAAGAAAAGCGAATCAAACACTTCGATGACTTACGAATATATAACTGAGTATAGTTATGGAATTGCGGAAAGTTTTAATTTGATATCACCAAGAATTTTCGGAGGTTCCAATAATGAAAATGTAGGGACTAATTCAAATATGTACCAATATGTGGTTGGTCAAAATGTTCCTGAAGATCAGGCTAAAGAAATAGTAAAAGGATTGCCAACATACTGGGGAGATCAGCCTATTGTTGCTGCTCCTGCTTATATTGGTGCGATTGTATTCTTTTTGGCTGTTTTAGCTTTGTTTGTTGATAATAGAAAAGTGAAATACGCTTTCTTAGCGGGAGCGATATTTTCGTTAGTGTTGTCATGGGGTAAAAATTTCTCCTTAGTGACCGATTTCTTTATCAATTTTGTGCCGATGTATGACAAATTCAGAGCGGTTTCTTCGATTCAGGTTATACTTGAAATTTGTATGCCGGCTTTGGCTTTAATGGGATTACAGAGTTTCTTTAAGGCTGAAGAAAAAGTAAAATGGAATGCGCTTTGGAAATCGGCTGCTATCAGTGGCGGAATTTTAATACTATTATTATTAGCGAAAGGAATGTTCAGTTTCGCAGGTGGAAGTGATGCCTATTTGAGAGAATCGTACGGACCTGATTTTGTTGATACATTAAAATTAGACCGTGAATCAATGTATACGAGTGATTTGTTCCGTTCGTTAGTTTTTATTGCATTAGCTTTCGGTGTTTTGTGGTTGTCTATAAAAAATACGATTTCAAGTAAAGTTGCTGTGGTATTGGTTGGATTGTTCATGATTGCCGATTTGTTTTTAATCGGGAAGAACTATTTAGATGCGTCTGCGTTTGTTTCAAAGCAGGAAGTAGACGAGCCTTTCATTGAAGCGCCATTTGATACGGCTATTTTACAAGACAAATCACATTACCGTGTATTTGAAGTTTCGCAAAATGCGATGAGTGATCCACGTGCTTCGTATTTCCATAAATCAATTGGCGGTTACCATGCAGCAAAGCCAAGACGTATGCAGGAATTGTTCGATTATCAGATAGCTAAAAACAATCTGGAAGTATTGAATATGTTGAATGTGAAATATTTGATTCAAACCAATGAAAAAGGAGAACAAATAACAATCAAAAGTACCGGAGCTAATGGTAATGCTTGGTTTGTGAATGAACTGAAAACAGTAAATTCTGCGGATGCTGAAATGAAAGCATTGGATAAGTTAGATACTAAAAATATTGCGATAATAAACCGAAGTGATTTTGATAAAGGAGTTATTCAGGCTTTCCCGAAAAGAGATGCATCAGCAAATATCGAATTGATTTCCTACGAGCCTAACGAAATGAAGTATGTTTCAAACAATCCAAATGATGGATATGCTGTATTTTCTGAAATGTATTATCAAAAGGGTTGGAATGCTTACATAGATGGTAAGTTGACTGATCATGACAGAGTCAATTATGCATTACGCGGATTGAGAATACCTGCTGGGAAACATACTGTTGAATTCAAATTTGAACCACAAGTAGTTAAAACAGGAAGTACCATTGCTTTAATCAGTTTTGTATTGATGGTACTATTGATTGGTGGAGGTGTTTATCTGAACAGAAAAAAATTAGCCAGCTAAGTTATTCTTTTTGAAAACCATTCTTTATATAGCAGTTGGAGGAGGAATTGGTAGTGTTTTACGTTACCTGACCAGTCTTCTTGCCGGGAAATATTGTCATTCGGTATTTCCTTACGGAACTTTTATGGCTAACATCATAGGATGTTTGCTTATTGGTTTGTTTGTAGGCTATTTTGAGAAGAATACTTTACTGTCCAAAGAGTTAAAATTCTTTTTAGTTACCGGTTTGTGCGGAGGATATACTACATTTTCTGCACTTTCCAACGAGAATGTTCAGTTGTTGCAAAATAATCAAATGGGAATGGCTTTATTCTATACCGCTTTGAGTGTGGTAATTGGTTTTACGGCGACTTGGACAGGTTTACTAATTGCTGCAAAAATATAATGAAGAAAGTACTGATCATAACCTATTATTGGCCACCTGCTGGCGGTCCGGGAGTGCAGCGCTGGCTGAAGTTCGCCAAGTACCTGCCGGATTTTGATGTTCAGCCGATTGTGTATGTTCCTGAAAATCCTACGTACCCGATTATTGATACTGATTTAGAGCAAGAAATTTCGGAAAAGGTGATCGTTTTAAAGAATAAAATCATTGAACCCTATGGAATTGCGGCTATTTTTTCGAAAAAAAATACCAAAGGAATCAGTTCCGGAATTATTCCTAACCAAAAAAAACAGACAACATTACAGAAATTAATGCTTTGGGTACGAGGCAATTTGTTTATTCCTGATGCTCGTGTGTTTTGGGTAAAACCTTCTGTGAAATATCTTAAGAAATACATTCAGGAGAATGCAATTGATACTATAATCACTTCTGGTCCGCCGCATAGTTTGCATTTAATTGGTTTGCAATTGAAGAAAGATTTGAAAGTGAATTGGCTAGCCGATTTTCGTGATCCGTGGACAACGATTGGTTATCATTCGGCGTTGAAATTGTCGGGGTATGCCGATAAGAAACACAAAGTACTTGAAAGCGAAGTGTTAAATACAGCTGATACCATTATTGTAACCAGTAAAACTACTAAAGCTGAATTTCAGCAATTGACTTCGAAACCAATCGAAGTGATTACAAATGGTTATGATGTGGAAAAGGTTACAAAACAGGCTTTGGATGAGAAGTTTACATTGGCTCACATTGGTTCGTTTTTATCGGATAGAAATCCGAAGATTTTATGGGAATCCATTAGTGAATTAAGTAATGAGAATCTGGAATTTGCTAAATCTTTTGAATTGAAATTGATTGGGAAGGTGAGTCAAGAAGTTTTGGATACGATTGCCCAATATGGTTTGAATACTTATTTGAATAATCTGGGTTATGTATCGCATCAGGAAGCGGTGGAACACCAAAGAAAATCACAGGTTTTATTATTGATTGAAATTGATTCGGAAGCAACCCGAAGTATTATTCCCGGAAAAGTATTTGAATATATGGTTTCGGAAAGACCGATTGTAGCTATTGGACCGAAAGATTCTGATTTTGCTGAAATTATCACGTCAACCAATACCGGAACCTTTTTTATGTATGATGAAAAGGAAAAGCTGAAAGCGACTATCCTTTCCCATTTTGAAAAATACCAGCATAAGGATTTAAAAGTATTTCCTGTTGGCTTACAGCAATATTCCCGAAAACATCTAACTGGACAATTATCTAAATTATTGTAAAACTTCCTTTTTAACGAATAGGCCTAGCCCCGGTTGCAGCGGCATCCTGACTTTGCAAGGAACGAAGCAAAGGCAGATACAGCGGAAGACGGGAAAAGCTCCAAAAAAAAACTCCGTAGTATGGCGACCACGGAGTTTTACATAAACAAACCAACCTAACCAAATTTATATGAGATCTACTCATCTCACAAAATTTATCTTTTGCTTCTTTCGATTTCCATCTCTTTTGTTTCAGTAGACTCTTCGATTTTAGCTTTTGTACCATCTGCTTTGTAGTAGTAGTAATCATCGTCGTCATGATCGTTTTCATAACCACCACCTCTTGGATAATCGTTTCTAGGGTATTCATAACCTCTAGGAGAACCATATCCGTAACTTCTTCCTTTTACTTGACCGAACATATCGATAATGCATCTTTTACGGTCGTAAACAATTCGCAAACCACCGATTTGTGTTAAGGCGAAACTGTTGTATCTCATGTATACTGTACCAATTCTATTTACTCTGTCGAATCCATCGTAGTTGATAAATGTATTTCCTACTCTGCGAACTCTACCGAAAGCGTCATGTTCAATACGTACTCCGTAGTTCACCGGACGTCTTTCTACAGTTACTGTTGCTCTACGGCCGGCAGCTTTGAAATAGTAGCCATCGTTTCCGTTTGAGTCTTGCGGACGAGTGTTGAAGTCAAAGTCTCCGTTAGGGAATACATAAAACTCAATACCACGTTCCATAAAGCTAATAGGTTCTGCATCTCGGTAATCTACTTTGTGCTTACCATAAGCTTTTTCATTATTGTCAGAAAAAACAGGATTTTCTGACGCGTGGGCCATACTTCCCGCCAGGAAGATGCTGGCCACTAAAAGTGTAATCTTTTTCATAATACAATAATTTAATGGTTTGCCTACTCTTGCGATTTTCGGCTTCGTCGAACAAGTTAATTTTCTTGTTGTTTAGCTATATCCAATTTGCGTGCCAAAACATATTATATGCATGCATAATTTTTAAAAATAATTGTAAGTATCTGATTATTAAAGGGAATGTGTGCTATTGTTTTTTTTAACGGAATGCTTTACATTTGTTAGAAAACCAAATCGAAACCAAATGAAAACCAAATTACTGTCTTTTTTGACGATTTTATCTGTTGGCTCTACAGTTTTAGGGCAAACATTCATCCAACGCTACGCGGATATTGCCAATCAAGTTTCACAAACTAATATTACCAACAATTTGACTCATTATGAATCACTTGGTGTTAAGTATCGAAATACCCAAGCATTAGAGAATACTTATCAATGGTTGGCCGGTCAGTATACTTCTTTCGGATATACACCGGCACAAATCACTGCTGATACGTATTCGTATTCGGGAAGTACTTGTAAAAATTTGGTTGTTACCAAAGTGGGAACAGTTTATCCTAATACCTATGTTATTGTTTGTGGACATTACGATTCAATTAACGGCACAGGTACGAATGATAATGGAAGCGGAGTAGTTAGTATCTTGGAAGTAGCCAGATTGCTTCAGAATGTGGAAACTGAATATTCGATAAAGTTCATCAATTTCAGCGGGGAAGAAGACGGATTAAAAGGGAGTCAGCACTTTGTTTCATCTGTCGTTAATGCTACCACACCAAGGATGGATATTCGCTTGGTCTTTAATTTAGACGAAGTGGGTGGTGTTGCTGGAATGACAAACAACACCATTACTTGCGAGAAAGATATGAGTGGAACGCCTTCTACTAATAATGCTGCTTCGGCAACCATGACCAATCAATTGATTACGTGTGTTGGCTTGTATTCTCCTTTGCAGACTTTCTTAGCGAACGCTTATGCTTCCGATTATATGCCTTTTGAAGACAACAATGAAATCATTACCGGTTTTTTTGAGAAAAACGAAACCAGTCATAAGCATACCGCTACTGATTTACTCGTAAATATGGATCCAGTGTATAACTTCAATGTAGCTAAGGCGGCTACAGGAGCAGTATTGCACTTTGCTAAAGCATCGACTGCGTTAAGTAATGATGAATTTGACATGGATTATCAGATAAGTTTTTTTCCAAATCCGACGAAAGACACATTGAAAATTAATTTAGGAAGTCTGAATGTCGCTCATTATGATCTTCTTATTACAGATATTAATGGAAAATCGACATTACAGCAAACATTTTCAAATCCGAAGTTAATTGAATCGGTTAACATAGAAGGATTGGCCAAAGGAATGTATTTAGCTACTTTATCTTCCGGTGATAAGAAAATCAGTAAGAAAATTGTAATAGAATAAAAAAAGCCTCATTCGAGGCTTTTTTTATTATAATTTCTCTGCTAGATATTTAGCAGTTATCGATTTTTTGTTTTTGACAATTTCTTCCGGTGTTCCGAAAGCGAGTAACTGGCCACCGTTTTCCCCACCTTCCGGTCCTAAATCGATAATATAATCGGCACACTTTATTAAATCAAGATTGTGTTCGATAACAATGATAGAATGACCTTTTTCAATCAAAGCTTCAAAAGAGGCCAATAACTTTTTAATATCATGGAAATGCAATCCGGTGGTTGGTTCGTCAAAAACAAACAAGGCCTTGTCTTTTGTTGCGCCTTTTACTAAGAAAGAAGCTAATTTAATACGCTGCGCTTCTCCCCCAGAAAGTGTCGAGGAAGATTGTCCTAATTGTACGTAACCTAAACCAACATCTTGTAGCGGCTGTAATTTTTGGACAATTTTAGCTTGGTTTGTTTCTTTGAAAAAGGTTAATGACTCATCGATAGTCATGGTTAGGATATCATCGATGTTTTTACCTTCAAATTGTACTTCCAGTACTTCTTTTTTGAAACGTTTTCCGTTACAGGTTTCACAAGGCAGGGAAACATCGGCCATGAAAACCATTTCCACATTGATAGAGCCTTCTCCTTTACAGGTTTCGCATCTTCCTCCATCTACATTGAATGAAAAATGTTTGGCCTGGTAACCTCGGTTTTTCGATAGTTTTTCTTTGGCATACAAATCACGAATGTCATCATATGCTTTTATATAAGTCACCGGATTAGAGCGTGAACTTCTTCCGATTGGATTTTGATCGACATATTCAATGTGCTTGATATGTGAATAGCTTCCGGTTAACTCGCTGAATTGTCCCGCTTTTTCGCCCACGCCTTCGATTTGTTTTTGTAAGGCAGGATATAAGATCTTTTTGACTAATGTACTTTTTCCAGAACCAGAAACACCTGTAATCACGGTTAAAACATCCAAAGGAAAAGTGACATCAATATTTTGTAGGTTGTTTTCACGACCTCCTTTTACTTCAACAAAATTTTTGAATTTTCTTCTTTTCTTCGGAACAGTAATTTCTAATTGACCATTCAGGTATTGCGCAGTTAATGAATCTGATTTCAGAATTTCTTCAAAAGTGCCTTGCGCTACCAGTTCACCACCGAAAGTTCCGGCCTCAGGACCAATGTCAATAATCATATCGGCAGCTTTCATGATATCTTCATCATGCTCAACCACAATTACGGTATTTCCTAAATCACGAAGTGACAACAATACTTTGATCAATCGTTCCGTATCTTTAGGATGTAAACCAATGCTTGGCTCGTCTAAAATATACATCGATCCTACCAAGCTACTTCCTAATGAAGTCGCTAGGTTGATGCGTTGTGATTCTCCTCCTGATAAAGTAGCAGAATTTCGGTTTAATGTAAGGTAATCCAATCCAACATCTTGTAAGAAAGACAATCGGTTATTGATTTCGATTAAAAGTCTTTTGGCTACTTTTTCATCGTATTCTGAAAGTTGTAATGCTGCAAAAAACGGTATTAATTTCTTTATTGGTAAATCTACGATTTCGGATATGGTGATTCCGCCAACTTTAATATTATTAGCTTCAGGACGAAGTCGTTTCCCTTTACAAGCGTTGCATTTTGTTTTTCCGCGGTAGCGTGATAGCATGACACGATTTTGGATTTTATAATTTTTCTCCTCCAATTCTTTAAAGAAGTCATTCAATCCTTCAAAGTATTGATTCCCTTTCCAAACCAAATCTTTTTGTGCTTCTGTCAATTGAAAATAAGGCTTGTGAATAGGAAAGTCGAATTTATGACTGTTATTGACCAATTGATCCCGGTACCAACTCATACTTTCTCCTCTCCAGGGGTAGATGGCATTTTCATATACAGATAAAGCAGTGTTGGGAATCACCAAGTCTTCATCAATTCCAATCACATTGCCGTAGCCTTCGCATTGCGGACAAGCACCATAAGGATTATTGAAACTGAAAAGATGAATATTTGGCTCTAAGAAAGTCAATCCGTCCAATTCAAAATTAGTACTGTACGAAAAACGTTTTTCAGTGCTTAATTCCTGTAAATAGCAAATTCCTTTTCCTTCATAAAAAGCAGTTTGAACAGCATCGGCTAAGCGGTTATAGAAATCTTCCTCATGTTTGACAACAATTCGGTCAATAATCAATAAGATATCTTTATTGTCCAAGGAATGTTGATCAATTTCGTCCAAACGAATCATTTCGTTATTGACTAAAATACGTGCAAAACCTTGTTGTAATAATACTTTAAGTTTGTTTTCCAACTGGCGGCCTTCTTCCAAGTGAATAGGAGAGAGCAAAAGCCATTTGGAATCTGCCTCAAATGTCTGAACATCATTCATCACATCTGAAACGGTATTTTTCTTCACTTCCTGACCGGATACGGGCGAAAAAGTCTTTCCAATACGAGCGAAAAGCAATTTTAAATAGTCGTAAATCTCTGTAGAAGTGCCCACGGTCGAACGTGCATTAGTGGTGTTCACCTTTTGTTCGATAGCTACAGCCGGAGCAATTCCTTTAATATAATCCACTTTTGGTTTGTCCAAACGACCCAAAAACTGACGGGCATAACTGGATAAACTTTCTACATAACGACGCTGACCTTCCGCGTATAGGGTATCAAATGCCAAACTGGACTTCCCTGAACCGGATAATCCGGTAACGACTACTAATTTGTTTCGGGGGATGGCTACATCTAAATTCTTTAAATTGTGAATTTGCGCTCCTTTAATAAGGATGTTTTTCTTAGGCTCAAGAGTAGATATATCGGGAATCATATAAAGTAGTCAATTTTGACAAAGTTAATGATTAATACACTTTTTTTGACGCCCTATAACTCATTTTTGATGTAATTATTTTCCTAATAAATGTTAAAAAATGAAAATTTAGTTGCTTTTCTTAAAAAAATAACACTAAATTTGGATTACCAAAACACTAAAACAAAAGCTTATAACAAAAAAATACTTTTTATAGAGATATTCTCTGCAAGATTAAACACCCGAAATCTAAAAAGTATTGTTATGGCTATTACTCAACTCCCAGACGCTTTATTAGTTAAGAACTACATTGATGGTAACGAAGATGCATTGGCTATTTTAATTGATAGACATCAGTCCAAAATTTATGGATTTATCTATTCCAAAGTTTTTGACAGAGATTTAGCCGACGACATTTTCCAGGATACCTTTATCAAAGTAATCAAAACACTCAAAAGTAACTCCTATAACGAAGAAGGAAAGTTTTTACCTTGGGTAATGCGTATCGCGCACAATTTGATTATTGATACCTTCAGAAAAGATAAAAAAATGCCTTTTTATCGTGAGACGGAAGAATTCTCTATCTTTTCAGTAATGGCAGACAATAGCCCGAATGTGGAAAGCCAGATTATTACTGAACAAGTGGAAAATGATTTATTGAAACTAATTGATGAATTGCCTATTGACCAAAAAGAAGTGTTGGAAATGCGTATTTATCAGGACATGAGCTTCAAGGAAATTGCTGATGCAACCGGAGTTAGTATCAATACCGCTTTAGGCAGAATGCGATATGCCTTGTTGAACCTAAGACGAATTATAGAAAAAAATCAAATTATTTTGACGAATTAAGCAATAAAGTGAAATGAGGTGCGTTATACTATCAAATCTAAATTATAAGTATGGCGAAACTTTACACTAAAGAAAAAAATGTTGCTACCGAGATGTCTCCAAAACAAGAAACTATCGATTTTATTTTGAGCTATTCTAAAGCCCTGAAAATTGTTAAGGTAGGAACCGAAGAATTTGAATTAAATTCAAACTAAAACAACTAAGACGAAAAAAACGCCCATTTATGAGGCGTTTTTTTTATGGTATTCTTCTAAAATATTTTTTCTTCCGATGGTTTTAGTAATAATGTCTTTCTCTAAATTCCAGCCTCGTGCAGGTGAATATTCTCTTCCATACCAAATAATCTGAAGATGTAAGTCGTTCCAAGTCTCTCTGGGAAATAAACGTTTCGCATCGGCTTCGGTTTGTTGTACATTTTTGCCATTGGACAAATTCCAACGATGCATCAATCGGTGGATATGGGTGTCAACCGGAAATGCCGGTACGCCAAATGCCTGACTCATCACTACGCTGGCTGTTTTATGTCCCACTGCAGGTAAAGCTTCTAAAGCTTCAAAACTTTGCGGCACTTCACCGTTGTGTTTTTCAATCAATATTTGGGATAAACCGTAAATGCCTTTGGATTTCATTGGCGATAACCCACATGGTCTGATGATTTCCTTGATTTCTTCTACCGAAAGCTTGACCATATCATAAGGATTATCGGCTTTTGCAAATAAAAGCGGTGTGATTTGATTTACTCTGACATCAGTGCATTGTGCTGAAAGTAATACAGCAATCAATAAGGTATACGGATCTTTATGATCTAACGGAATAGGTATTTCGGGATATAACTGGTTTAATGTGTCAATTACAAACTGTACTTTTTCGGCTTTTGTCATCTGGAATTATAAATTAATAATTGCAAAATGCGAATGTATGACTTTAATCTAAGATTAGAAACCCAATAAACTTTGTAACTTTGGCACTCAACAATTTTAAACTAAACAAATGACTACATTGCAAAAAGGAGATCAAGCTCCTGATTTTACAGCTGTTGATCAAGAAGGAAAAATACATTCATTATCTGATTATAAAGGAAAAAAATTAGTGGTTTTTTTCTATCCTGCAGCCAATACACCCAGCTGTACAATTGAAGTATGTAATTTAAGAGATAATTATAGTTCGTTTACCAAAAAAGGTTATGCCTTGTTAGGTGTTAGTGCAGACACACAAAAGAAACAAGCTAATTTTAAGAATAAGTTTGAGTTGCCTTTTCCACTTTTGGCTGATGAAGACAAAAAAGTGATTGAAGCATTCGGTGTTTGGGGACCGAAAAAATTTATGGGAAGGGAATTTGATGGGATACACCGCACAACATTCGTCATCAGTGAAAACGGAATTATCGAAGAAGTGATTCAAAAGGTGAAAACAAAAGAACACGCAGCACAAATTTTGAAATAATAAAAAAGCAGGTTCAAAACCTGCTTTTTACTTTTATACTGTCTCGGTTTCTACCGAATTGGATTCTCTATAACCAAATAAATGATCGCGCTTTATTAATTCTGCAATTCCTCCGGGTAGCATTTCTTCCCATCCCGGTTTGTCTTTGCTGATCATTTTTAATACTTCTCTCGAGAAGATTTTTAGATGCGATTTGTCAAAATCGGTAATGTCAATTACTTTTCCATTGTAAGCAAAGAATTTATACAACTCTTTCATACGCGGATGTACTTTAAGGTTTTGTGAGTTCAGAATTACTCCGTGCTCGTCTTCCATTGGATACAAATACACTTTTAAGTCGCGATAGAATAGTTTTCCAAAAGCTTCTAAGATACCACCGCTTAAATGACGGTAATATTTTTCATCAAAAATATCCACCAAGTTGTTTACTCCTAATGCCAATCCCATTCTTTCTTTCGAATAGTTTGAGAAATATTCAACCACTTTATAGTATTCCTGGAAGTTGGAGATCATTACGGTTTGACCCAATGAACACAATAATTCTGCTCTGTCCATAAAGTCTCTCTCGTCAATTTCACCGTCCGAACGTAAGTTGGAAAGTGTAATCTCAAAAACAACCAGCGTATTTTCTTTCTTTACTTTGTTTTCATCAATGAACATTTGCAATGATTTCTCATACATGTCCATGTTTACTTTGGTAACCGGACGGAAACTTCCTCGTAAAGCTAAAATGTTCTTCTTGTATAATACAGCTGCGGGTAGAATGTTTTTACCGTTTGGATCAAACATTACCGCATCAGTCATACCGTTTTTAACTAATTGTAAACTCATCAAACGATTGTCTACATCAGCAAAACGTGGTCCGGAAAAATTAATAGTGTCAATCTCTAATTGATCTTTGTCAATATGATCGTATAAGTAACGTAATAATCGTTTTGGATCGTTGTATTTGTAAAATGCGCCGTAAATTAAGTTAACACCAAGTTTTCCTAATGTTTCTTGTTGTAAACGGGCATCAGTCTCTTTGAATCGGATGTGTAATAAAATCTCGTTGTAGGCCTCGTCCGGCTCAATTTGGTATTTAATTCCTACCCAACCATGTCCTTTGTATTGCTTTGCAAAATCAATGGTAGCTACCGTGTTGGCATAACTGAAAAACATTTTTGAAGGGTGTTTTTCTCTTTTCAAACGTTCCTCAATCAGCTCCACTTCATGATTCAGCATTTTACGTAAACGGTTTTCGGTAACATAACGACCATCGTCCTCAGCTCCATAAATCGCATCACTGAAGTCTTTATCATAAGCAGACATCGCTTTCGCAATAGTTCCTGATGAACCTCCTGCTCTGAAAAAATGACGAACAGTCTCCTGTCCGGCACCAATTTCTGCAAATGTACCGTAGATGTGTTCGTTAAGGTTGATTCTGAGGGCTTTGTCTCCTATCGATGGGATAGATTCAATGTCTTTGTCTCCTTTTAATTTTATTTCTCTCTCTAGATTTTTCATCTTCATTGACTAAATACCTTGCAAAGGTAGTGAATGAGTTATTTTTTATCAAATATTATTTACTTTTGTAAAAAAGCATCCCGCAATTGAAAATATACTTTTTAGGTACCGGCACTTCTCAAGGCATTCCTGTTATAGGAAGTCATCATCCAGTTTGTCTTAGTGACAACCCAAAAGACAAACGTTTTCGCGTTTCTGTATGGGTGGAATGGGACGATTATTCGTTTATAATTGATTGTGGCCCCGATTTTCGTCAGCAAATGCTTCTGTCTAATTGCCCCAAAATTGATGCCATTTTTTTTACGCATGAACACGCTGATCACACTGCGGGATTGGATGATATTCGCCCGTTTTTTTACAAACAAGGGGAAATTCCTATCTATGGGCATCCCCGTGTGTTGAAAAACTTGGAGAAAAGATTCGATTATATTTTTGCTTCCGAAAACAGATACCCGGGAGCACCCGGCGTTTTTCCTTTTGAAGTGAAAAACAATGAAAGTATATTGATTGATGACAAAGAGATCATCCCAATTGATGCCTTGCACGGTAACTTGCAGGTTTTTGGTTACCGATTCGAGAATTTTGCCTATCTGACCGATGTGAAAACGGTCGCAAAGGAAGAATTGCACAAATTGGAAAATCTGGAAGTATTAGTTATTGATGCTTTGCGAAACGAACCGCATCCTACGCACTTTAATTTGGAGGAAGCGTTGAGTTTTATTGAGTTGGTAAAACCAAAGAAAGCATATCTGACGCACATCAGTCATGTTTTCGGGTTCCACGATGAAATCCAAAAAAGATTGCCTAACAACGTTTATTTAGCTTACGATAATTTACAAATCAATTTATAGTTTATGAGAAAGTTACTTTTGTACGGATTTATTTTTTCAGTGTTAGTGAATATTTTTCAACTGATGTATGCCACTAAAAAATCAGATTTTGAAGGTGGAAATCATGAAAAATACAAAGAGAAGATGAAAGATTCCATTGCTAAGATTGTGGCAGAAAAAGAGGAAGGTGATTATTTCTCATTAGCCCATAATGATAATGCAATCAATTATTATGATGGCATGGATGTGAATCAGTTAATGCCTCAAATCAAAGAGCAATTGATGGAATACAATAACAATCCTAAAGGGAATTCGTTGATTTCTTATGAAGGAATGGTTCTCAATAAAGTCCGTTTCCTAAATCACAGATGGATTATTGCTGATTTTACCGGTGAAGCGGGATGGGGAGAAATGATCATCAAATATTTTGTGGAAAAAGACGGTAAGGTGACTTTTGAACCTGCCGAAACTTTATTATACCCACAACAGTAAAGAAATAGGAATAATAATGATAGAGAAACA
>DATEDY010000046.1:0-6033 GCA_035281405.1 Flavobacterium sp. | reverse complement strand
TTGTCCTAAATTGATTGGATTGACAGGAAATCCTTGGTCATCGATATCAGCAACATATAAGTCAAATCCGCCAAAACCACCTGGCATGTTTGATGAAAAATACATTTTTTTACCATCTGGAGATATTGAAGGATTTTCTATAGAATAATCAGTATTGTTGAAAGCTACTGGTGTTTCTTTAATCCATGTACATCGACATTCTTCGTCAAAAACTCTTTTGTATAATTGATAGTTTTTAGAATTACCTTCATTACTTTTTGTATAGTACAGTGTTTTTTGATCAGGTGAAAAAGTTAAGCCACCTTCGTTTCCTCTTGAATCTAATACTGAAGCAAAAAAGTAAGGATGTGATAAGTTTCCGTTTTTATCCATGCTCATGCAGTACAATGCATTGTATGGATTGTCAGTGTTTTCATCTCGGCCAGCACCAATAGCACCAGTTTTTCTTGAAGAATACATGATATATTTGTCCATAAAGAAAGTGGAGCCTATGTCAGATAATTTTGAATTGATTCCTGTCGGAACGATACTGAATTTATCGCTTAATTCGATAATTTCATAAGATGGAGTAACTTCATTGTTGTCGTTAGAAATAAACGAATCTTGTGAAGTCATTATATTAGAGATGCATGCAAATACTAATGAAAAAATAATTTTTTTCATGGGTCAATATACTTTTTTGAAAATTCCGTGCAAAAGTATGATTTTCAATAGTTATGACTCTAATTTTATAGACTATAGGGTAAAAAAATCGACGAAATGCACTTTTTTAACTGTATAATATCTAAAAACAGGTGCTTTTTGTCGGTAAGTGCTGCTGTTTTTACATAGAAATTAAGCAAAACCAGCATTTTTATCAATCTTGTATGGAGAGCAATTGTTCTAAATAATCTCTTTGGTTGGATAATCTGGGAATTTTATGCTGACCACCTAATTTGTCCTGATTTTTTAACCAATCATAAAATAAATTGGTTCGGGCAATATTGACAACTAATGGATTTAAAGTCATGTTGTTGTAGCGTTTCGCTTCGTAATCAGAATTTACTGATTGAATATTCAGATCCAGTAACTGAGAGAATTTAGAAATATCTTCCGGTTTTTTACGGAATTCAATAATCCATTCGTGCGCTCCTTTTTCTTTACCGTTCATGAAAATAGGCGCCACGGTATAATCTATTACTTCAGAATTAGTCTCTTGACAGGTTTTTGCAATAGCCTGATCTGTATTTTCAACCATTAATTCTTCGCCAAAAACATTAATGTGATGTTTTGTTCTTCCGGTTACACGAATACGATAGGGTTTTAAAGAAGTAAAACGAACGGTATCGCCAATCATATAACGCCATAAACCAGAATTGGTCGTAATGACAACAGCATAATTTTTATTCAGTTCTACTTCTGCTAAACGTATTGCTTTTTGATTTGGAGTGCCAAAAGTATCCATCGGTATGAATTCATAGAAAATACCGTAATCAAGCATCAGTAATAAGTCATTGGAATTGTTCAAATCCTGAATGGCAAAAAAGCCTTCCGAAGCATTGTAAATCTCGTAGTATTTGAATTCGGATTTTGGTAAAATGTTTTTGTATTGTTCGCGGTATGGATCAAAACTTACGCCACCGTGAAAATAAACTTCCAGATTTGGCCATACTTCAAATAAGTTGGTTTTTCCGGTTTCTTCCAAAACTTTGTTCATTAATACCAGCATCCATGAAGGAACACCAGCAAAACTGGTTACATTTTCTACTTTGGTTTCATTGACAATAGCTAATAGTTTGGTTTCCCATTCACTCATTAACGATGTCTTGTTACTTGGTGTACTGCTAAATTCTGCCCAAAATGGCATGTTGTCAATCAAGATAGCTGATAAATCGCCAAATATAGTATTGTTATCTTCATACAATTGTTTACTTCCTCCTAAGCGAAGGCTTTTTCCGGTGAACAATTGTGAATCTTCATTATTGTTTAAATACAGACAGAGTAAATCTTTTCCTGCTTTGTAGTGACAGTCTTCTAAAGCTTGGCTGCTTACGGGAATAAATTTGCTTTTTGCATTGGTTGTTCCGCTGGATTTTGCAAACCATTTGATTGGTTCGTTCCAAAAAACATTTTGTTCGCCACGACGGGTTCTCTCAATAAAAGGTTCTAAATCTTCGTAGGTAGAAATTGGAACTCTTTCCTGAAAAGTATGGTATGTTTTAATCGAATTAAAGTCGTATTGTTTGCCCAAAACCGTATTTTCTGATGATTTTACCAAATTCATCAGTAACTCTTCCTGAACTTCATTCGGGTATTTTAAAAATAACTCAATTTGATGAATGCGTTGTTTTAAAACCCAGGAAGCAATTGAATTTATAATTGGTAGAGGCATTTTTTAATTTAGGTTTTACGAATTTTGATTCAGGATTTATAACTTTACCAAAAATAACATATTTTTTCAAGATTCCTAATCCCTAAACCTTATTTCCGATTATGATTTACGAAGGTGTACTTACCAAAATGCAAACCGAATTTTCTAACCCGATTCAATATTATTTAGTGTTTGAAAACAGTTTTCTGAGCCTGAATCAGTTGCTTGGAAAAGAGATGGAAATTGTGCATCAAGGCTATCAATGTTTGGAATGTGGTAAGAAGAAAAAGATATTTCGTCAAGGTTTCTGTTATGATTGTTTTATGGGTAGCGCTGCAGCTGGTGATTGGATTATGAAACCTGAACTGAGTACTGCGCATTTGGATATTGAAGACAGAGATTTGGAATATGAAAAGAAGGTACAATTACAGCCGCATATTGTTTATTTGGCTTTGTCAAGCGAAGTAAAAGTTGGAGTAACCCGAAAAACCCAAGTGCCTACACGATGGATTGACCAAGGAGCGGTACAGGCAATTCCAATTGTTGAAGTGCCTAATCGCTATTTGGCAGGAATCACAGAGGTTGCTCTGAAGAGTTTATATGCTGATAAAACAAATTGGCAGAAAATGCTAAAAGGAGACATTCCTGAAGTTGATATTGTCAAAGAGCGTAAAGGACTACAATATGTAATTCCAAATGAAGTGAAAGAGTACTATGATGTGGATAAAAATGAATTGTATGAATTGCATTACCCTGTACTGCAATATCCCAAAAAAATAAGTAGTCTGAATTTAGATAAGAGTGCTGTTTTTACGGGGAAATTAATGGGTGTAAAAGGGCAATACCTCATTTTTGAAGACGGAACGGTATTTAATGTTCGAACATTCGAAGGCTATGTTGTGAAGATTTTATTATAAAAAAAGAGCTCCATTTTAGGAGCTCTTTTTATTAATTATGGTGTAGTTTGTTGTTGTTGCTGTTTTTTCTTTTTACCGAAAATACCATCTATTAGTTGGCCAGCCGTGTTTTTGACGGCATCTTTTTTAGGATCTGTAGTTTTGGAAGTGTCATTTTTCTTCTTACCACCTAAAATATCACTCAATGCATCTTTTCCTTTATCAAGGTACTTGTCTTTTTGCATATTGGCCACTTGCATGGCTAAGTTAGTTGTAGCCTGTTTCATATCTGTAGAAACTTTTGGGTTTTTGAAATTACCGGTCATTTTTGCAGTGATAGGTACATTTTCAATCTTAGCAGCTTCTGCTGGAGTTAATTTAGCTAACAACTTGTTCGCATCTGTTCCTAAGTATTTAGCAGGAACATCAAATTTTAAGTTATAACTCATGCTTTGGTCAAAACCGTGAGCACCACCAATTTCAGCAGTAATATCCTGATATTTTACTTTAAATGGTTTTACAACGACCTTTCCATTATCGAAAGAAATTGCCGCTTTGATGTCGTTTAGATTGACTTTCTTCATGTCTATAAATTTCAACTGCGATCCTAATGAAGTCAACATTTGAGAATTGTTTGCGTTTAGTGTCGATGAAAGCAATTGTCCAATTAAGTCTCCAGTAAGTGTGGTCAATACAGGAGTCATTTCCACTGCGTCAAGATTTCCGTTTAATTTGATGTTGGAATTGAATCGACCGCTAACAGCACCAGCAATTGGAGCGATGCTTTTCAACATGTCAAGTTGTGTAAACGACTTAGCGATATCAACTTTATCCAAGTTTAGATTCATATTGAATTTGGGAACATTTCCTTTAGTGGAAACGACACCGTCTAAACCAATTTGTCCGTCAAAGATATTGGTTTTTAGGTTTTGAAGCGTAACGGCTTCGTCACGAATAATCATTTTACCGGAAACGGCTTTCAGTGTTAAGTTGTCATACACTACCGTATTGGCTTTGGCTGTAATTGCACAATCTAGGAAGGCTGGAATCTTTACTGCTTCTTTGGATTTTGATCCTCCAGATGAATTGCTTTCAGATGCCGGAGCTGATTTTTCTGATCCAGTTGCAGCAGCTGGCTCCATGAAATCAGCGACTAAGAACTGATTGGAATTCAAATTGAAATTGCCCTTCAATATTTGGTTTCTGAATAAAAATCCGTAGAAGTTGTCTAAAGTTCCGTTCATTTGAATGTCAGAACCGCCTGTTCTTAAATCCAAATTGTTCAATCGGATTTGACTCGTGTTGAATGCTACTATTGCTTGTTTTATTTGTACAGGTTTAGCCATTTCCGGACCGCTATAATTAAAGCCGGTTAGCGATATGTTACCAGAGTTTTGAATATTCTGGTATTGGCTTTTTTCAACGGATTGCATGTCGAATTTTGTTTTGACATCAGCTTTTAGAATTCCTGAAAGTGGTTTGTCCAGTTTTACAGGATACGCTTTGGTAACATTGCCCAAATTAATTGTTCCTTTCAAGGCAGCATCAACTAAAGCATTAGTCATTGCATTTTTGATGCTGGCTTTGATGCTGAAAATATCTTGGTCAATTTTAAATGAAAGTTGGTCCAGATTAACGTATGTGTCTGCAACTGCACCTGTTTCATTGATTATTTTAGTATCGATTACAATATTTTGCACTGATTTTGGTAAATCTGGATATTGGAATGAAGCATTGTTTGAAGCAATACCAATATTAAATTTCGGAACGGTAGTGTCGGTTAAAGTTCCTTTTACTTTTCCGTTTACCGAAAAATTTCCGGTAGTTTTTACTGTGCTCAGGTTTCCTGCGTAGGCTGCAGGAATTAATCCTAAGAAGTTTTTAAAGTCGGATGTTGGAGTTTTGAAATTCAGATCGTATTCCTGGCCGTTTTCCAATAATTGAATAAATCCGGTGAATTCTAAAGGTAATTCGTTGATTTTAGCTTTATTGTCTTTAAAAGTGTATTTGCTTTTTTCTAAATCGATACCTAAAATAGCATCTAAAGATAAATTGACATTGTTCATGTAATTCATCTTGTCCATGTCGATGGATATTTTTGCAGTTGATTTAGTATCCAAATCCAACTTCTGAGAACCAAAATTTCCTTTTCCGCTGTGATTTAAACTATCGATGACCAATTTAATTTTAGAGCGTTCATCATAATATTTAAAACGGAAGTTTTCCACTGCATAATTCTGGATATTCATTGAGAAAGGCTTGCTTTCTTCTTTTGGTTCTTCTTTTTTGTCGTCTTTTATGGCGATGTCAAAATTTCCAACACCATCTTTATTGAAAAGAATATTAGCTAATCCGTTTTCTATAGAAATGGCTTTTAAGGTCATTGGTTCTTTTTCTCCTTTGAACAATTCGGTTACAGACATCTGTAAATTCAATTCGTCAAAAGCAACTAAAGTATCGCCTTCAAAAGGAGCTTTGTTGATGACAACTAATTTTTCGATTGAAACATTGGCATTCGGGAAATTTTTGAATAAGCTCAAGCCGGCATCCTCAAATGAAACCTTTGCATTCAGGTTGTCATTGATGGATTGCTGGATTTTTGCTTTAATCTGGTCTTTGAAAAATACGGGAATAGCTGCTAAAGCGGCAACCGTAACCAGTAAAAAAACACCAACGCCAATAAATATTTTCTTTTTCATTGTTCAAGTGATTTGGATTGAATAAATAACATTTCTTACAAAAATAAGCTATATAATGAAAAACTGATGTAAAGTTTTCATAAAAAAA
>DATEDY010000045.1:0-3100 GCA_035281405.1 Flavobacterium sp. | reverse complement strand
GGAGCAATTTTTCCTATATTTGGTTACCAAAAATGCATTGCTAATCAAATGAAAACAACCGACGACTTATTTGTATTGATAAAATCCCTGACTAAAACCGAAAAAAGGTATTTTAAAGTATATACTTCCAAAGGGAAGGATTCGTCAAAAAAGCAGAATTACATCCAATTGTTTGATGCCATTGAAAAGCAGCAAACCTATGACGAAGAAGCGGTTATTTCTAAGTTTTCCGACAGTAAATTCATCAAGCACCTGCCTTCGGAAAAGAATTATTTGTACCATTTGATTTTAAAAACACTGCATTTGTATCATTCAGCTTCTGATGAGAACATCAAAGCTGCGGAGTTGCTGCATTATTCTGAAATACTGTACCACAGAGGTTTGTTTCATCAAAGCGAGAAAATCATCGACAAGTATAAAAAAGTTGCTTTAGCGCAAGAAATGCCGTTACAGCTCATCAAATCTACCCGACACCGGATTGCTTTGTCCTTACAATCTTCGGGAAACTCAAAAAAACTGGAATCGGAACTGATCCAAACGATCCATGATTCTAAATTGGCCTTAGCCAAAATCCAAAACCTACAGGAATACCGTGAATTATACATTCAGTTTTTGCTTCTGATTCGAAAGGAAGGAGAATTCTTCAGAAACGATTCCGGGCAATCCAAATTTGCACCCATTATAGATCACCCCTTGATGGCTGATGAAAATTTGGCGCTTACCCCTGATGCCAAAGCCATATTCCATTATATCAGCAAAACCTATCAGTACATCATTGGAGAAGGTTTGGAAAGCAATTACAACTACTATTCGGAACTGATCCAAAAAGAAGCTTTTGATGTTTCCGAACAAACCAGAAGGTTATCCAATTTTTGTGAGATTTGTGTCAAAATGGGCAAATACGACAAAGCAATGGAATTACTTTCAGCGATCAAATCGTTACCCACGCAATCCTTTCTGGAAAAAGGCAAACAATTTTACCGCTATTATGACAATCTGCTCTCGTTGTACAATCAGACAGGAGCATTTGAAAAAGCCGAGCGATTGATTCCCACTATCAAAACGGGTATTAAACACTATGAAAACGTGATTCACAAATCGAAAATCATCAGTTTGTATTTTCATTTTGCCTATTCCTATTTTGGCGTTAAGGATTATAAAAATGCTTTGCAGCAGATCCATTTCATCGTCAATGATCCAGCCGATCTACGCAGGGATATTCTTTGTTACACCCGAATATTACAGCTCATGATTTATCTTGAGACCAATGATATGCTTTCCATGGAGCATCTTGTAAAATCCAGTCGTTATTTCTTTTCCACACGCGAAAGACTGTACAAGTATGAAGAAGCACTACTCCTTTTCTTCAAACGGTTTTATTTACTTACGGAAGAAAAAGAGAAGGCAGCACTGTATTCCAGATTGCACTCGGAACTAAAGGAAATAGCAGCAACATTTTCAGAAAAGGAAATCAACTTTTACACGCATCAGATTTACTGGGTTGAAAGCAAGATTAACAATACTCCTTTTGTTGAAATCCTTCAGTCCAAAAGCAATTTTGCCAACTAAAAAGCAGTTTGAATTCCAATAATCCGATGTTTTTTATTTCGCAGATTTGATGTGTATTACTCCAGTCATACGCTTCTATCTCAGCATCCATTCAAACAAATAACCAGCTGATTATCATTGATTTTACCATTATTTAAAGTTTACATAAAGTATTCAAATGGTTAGAATTCCAAAAGTCAGTTCATATTTTTCTTTTTTCCTTTTTACACCCTTGTTAGGTTTGCCCCGCCAATTAAAAAAACCTAAAAATGAAAAAACTTTATTTTATGTTGTTATGTCTTGGGGTACAGAGCATAATGACAGCACAACAAACAACACTCGTTAGCACAGGATCTTCGTGGAAATATTTAGATAATGGTTCCAATCAGGGAACGGCATGGAGAGCTACAACCATAAACGAAACCGGCTGGTTACAAGGAAACGCCCAATTGGGTTATGGAGACGGAGACGAAGCTACGGTTGTTAGCTACGGGTCAAATTCAGCCAATAAACATATTACCACTTATTTCAGAAAAACGTTTACTATCACTGATGCCAGTTTGTTTCTCAATTATACCTTAAACGTGAAAAGAGATGACGGTGTCGCTGTTTACGTTAACGGGAATGAAGTATACAGAGACAATTTAGTCGCGGGAGCATCAAATACCACTTTAGCAACATTGGCTAATGATGATGGTGCGACTTTCCAGAACACCACATTACCGGCAGGAACGTTTATTACCGGAAGCAATACCATAGCGGTAGAAATCCATCAGAATGCAGCTAACAGTTCCGACATTAGTTTTGACTTGGAGCTAATTGGAAATATCACTGCTCCTGTTGTTGTGACCCAAAAACACATTCGTTGGGGAAGTAATAAAAACCCATTAGAAGGTTTAACGGTTTCATGGACCAATTCGACGGCAGCTACCACTGATCAAATCCGATGGGGTTATACCACAGGTTATGAGCAAGGAACGTCCAATGTTACTTCCAGAGCAGGTTATGCAGCAGCTACCAATAAATTTTTCAGTTTTACATTCCCGGGCGTATTGACACCCAATGCCACCATTTATTATTCGTTGTTTGATTCGGTATCCGGTACGTGGTCACCACAAAAAACGTATGTGACTTCTCCTCCTTTAAGCACGAATACCTTTTCATTTGCAGCAGTAGGTGACAGTCGCACCAATGTAGGTGTTTGGAATACTATTTCCACTCTAACCAACACAAAGAATCCCGCTTTTGTGGTATTTAACGGCGATATTGTAGACACGGGAAGTTCGGCTTCACAATGGAATGCTTGGTTTGATAATGGTACCAATTTAATCGACAATAAATTGATTTTCCATGCACAAGGGAATCATGATGTGGCTTCCGCTTCTTATTACCAGAATATTTTTGATTTACCGAAGAACAATGTGCCAGCGACCGAGTTGTATTATTCGGTAGATTATGGCGAAGCGATTTTCATCTGTTTGAACTCGGAAACTCCAGCTGATGCAGCACAATACACCTGGTTGACCAATACACTGGCTGCCAATGCTACGAA
>DATEDY010000044.1:0-10131 GCA_035281405.1 Flavobacterium sp. | reverse complement strand
TTGTGTTCGCTGACGTTCAACAGCACGGTTACGTGGAGCTGTTTTACGCGGTGTACGTTTACCTGGACCACCAAGATTAACTTTTTTATTTTTTTCTGATTTCTCGTGAAAAGCAGCATTTTCGCTAACTTTTGGTTTTTTCATCAGGAATTTTACTTTTTGCTTTTCTTTTTCAGGCCCGATCAATTGAGTGGAGATTTCAACCTCAGAAGGTATATCTAAGATGGCTATTTCTTTTTCCATCAATAACTCAGCTTCTACTTTGATGTCTTCTTCACGAGGCGTAATAAAACTGATGGCAATACCACTGGCATCCGCACGTCCGGTACGTCCTATACGGTGAATATATTGCTCTGGAATTTCGGCCATTTCAAAGTTAATAACATGCGAAATACCTGAAATATCCAATCCACGAGCCATAACATCAGTGGTAATTAACCCACGCAAGGTTCCGTTTTGGAAATCCTGCATAGTTAACAAACGATAGTTTTGGGATTTATTGGAGTGGATTACACCAAATTGCCCTGGAAAATCCGCGTCAATTTTATCCAAAAGCATATCGGCAATCTTTTTATTGTTCACAAAAACCAATATTTTGTCTAAACTCTCGTCGGTATTCAATAAGTGTCTCAGTAAATTGACTTTGGTATTGAAATTAGGAACATGATACGATAACTGTTCGATTTTTTCCAATGGTGTTCCAGATGGAGCCAAAGAAACTTCTTCGGGGAAATCAAAATAATCATTCAGAATTTCATCCACTTCATCAGTCATCGTTGCCGAAAACAAAATATTCTGACGTTTCGGTTTCAACATGGCTAAAATGGAAGTCAATTGCGGACGAAATCCTAAATTCAGCATTTCATCAAATTCATCAATGACTAATTTAGTAACTTCCTGAAGTGATAAAACACCATCTAAAGATAAGTCCATAATACGACCGGGTGTTCCAACTAATATGTCGATACCTTGATATACTTGATTTTTTTGTGTGTTAATGTTAACGCCTCCATAAATTCCCAACGTTCGAACCGACATATACTGTGTCAGTTTCTCGACTTCTTCCACAACCTGAACCACAAGCTCACGGGTAGGAACTAAAATCATAATTCTGGGATTGAAGGTGTTGACAAACTTGTATTGCTTCAACAAAGGCAATAAATAAGCAAAGGTTTTTCCGGTTCCCGTTTGTGCAATACCCATCATATCACGCCCTGACATGACTACAGAAAATGATTTTTCCTGAATAGGTGTAGGAGTCGTTAATTGTAAGTCTTCTATTGCTTTTTGTAAAGATTTCGGAAGGTTGAACTGCTCGAATGATGCCATCTTGCTATGTAAATTTTATGCAAAGGTATTGTTTAAAATCCATATTTGTCAATTATGGAGTGTGTTCATTGAAAAAAAATAGTTTTTTCCGAATAATTCTGCTATATTGTACGTATTAATTCATAAGTAAAATTAATGCTGACTTCAAACCGTTTTTCGTTGCATTTTTCAAATGAACAATTTGAAATTCTTTTGAATTTGTATCAGTCTTCTTTTACCAGTTTTGAATCGAAAGCCGAAGTTCAGGAAGAAATCGTTAAGGCGGTAGCACTTGGATTAATGATTTCCAGAGTAGGTATCTGGAAGTTTGAAAACGACTTGTTGAAATGTGAGAAGTTATACCTTGCTGATTCAAAAGAGTTTGTGTGTTATGATGATTTGAAAAAGAGTGATATTCCGCTGTATTACGATTTATTGTTAAAAGGGGTTCCTATTGCTGCAGCTAATGCTTTCGATGACTATCAGTTCGCCGAAATAAAAGACGCATACCTCATTCCACTTGACATACCAAGCATCATGGATGTTCCTATTCTCGAAAACGGGGAATTGGTTGGGATTTTATGTTGTGAATCAGTTGGAAAAATAAAAGATTGGACTGAGAATGATATTGCTTTCGCCCGTTCTGTTGCAGATATACTCAGTCTTATAACTCAGGCATTCGAAAGAAAACAAACGGAAAAGAACCTTATTGAAAACCAAGAACGCTTTAAATTCATTTCTGAAAACATATCTGACGGTATTTATATCATTGAAAACGACCAAATGACTTTTGCGTCCAACCGGTATTATGAAATGATCCGAATGACTCCTGATGAGAAACAAAATGCGCATAATAAGGATATGTTTCATTTAGTGCATCCAGATGACTATGAGTATGTTAAAAACGTTATTTATGGCTCGTTGGAAAAAAAATTACCTTCCTTTAAATACGTTTTCCGATTAAAGCGTGGTGATGGAACTTATATGTGGCGTGAAGATATTATGAATGTTCACTTCGATACTTCTGGTCTCCCTTTGCGTGCAGTAACTATTGCCAGGGATATAACACAGGAGAAGGAGCAGGAATTTGAAGCGGCCGAGCAGCAGAAAGCTTTAGCAGTCCAAAACGATCTGTTACTTAAACTATATAGCTCTCCAGAGAAAAAAAGTATCAAAGGCAAAATAACCGAAATAATTACACTAGCTGCTAAAGGGTTAAATATTGACAGAGCCAGTTTTTGGATTGTTAAAAAGGATAAATTAATCTGTAAAAATCTGTTTGATAAAATTGAAAATAATTATACCAATGAAGGTTTTTTTGAAACTCGTGAGATTCCTAAATACATTGCAGCGGTAAATAATCAAATGGCTTTGGTGGCCGATGATGTCTACGAAAGCGAACACACTTCAGAGCTTATTGATAACTATTTGAAGCCTTTGGGAATTACAGATATGCTTGATGTGCCTATTCGTGCCAATGGTAAATTTTATGGCGTAATTTGTTGTGAACATCGTGATGATCCGAGAGTTTGGAGTGAAAATGATATCTCTTTTGCAAGAGCACTGGCCGATTATTTAAGTCTGGTACTCGAGGAAAATAAACGCAAAAAAGCAGAAAATAGATTAAAAGAGAGCGAAAAACAACTTCGCTTAATCACCGAAAATACTTCTGATGGTGTTGTTGTTATTGAAAGTGGTAAAATTACCTATTGCTCACCATCCTATTCGAGACTATTAAATTACACACGAAAAGATTACCTGAGTTTTACGGTTGAAGATATTTTTGAACGAATCCATCCCGAAGATATGCCCTCGGTTAGAGACTACATTTTGGATTGTCTTTCAAAACAATTAAAAGAATTCAAGTACGAATTCCGATTCAGAAGCGCAGATGATATTTATTACTGGCGTGAAGAATCGGTTAATGTTATTTATGATGAAGAAACCGGACATTACACGAAGTATATTATTATTACCAGAGATATTTCTAAAAGAAAAGAAGAGGAAAGAGAACGAAATAAACTCTACAAAATAACCGAGAAACAAAATGAAAAACTAATTAACTTTACGCATATTGTTTCGCATGATATTCGGTCGCATACTAGTAACTTGGCAATGATTCTTGATTTGTTTGAAGAATCTGATAATCCTGAAGAACAAAAGGAGTATTTCAAAATGCTGAAGCAAAGTACAAATAAGCTGTCGGATACCATTTTCTTTTTAAATGAAACGGTAGCGGTACAGAGTGGAATTAGCAATGAAAAGGTAAAATTAAACCTGAAGGAAGAAATACAAAAGACAATACTGGGGATTAGTGCGATAATTAAAACAAATAATGCCGAATTAATCATAAATGTTGCTGATAATCTGGAAATTGAAGCAACACAATCGTACTTGGAAAGTATCATTTTTAATTTGTTAACTAATGCGATTAAGTACAAAGCGCCGAATGGAAATCCGGTGATTAAAATTAGTGCTTCAGAAATAATGGATGAAATTAAATTGGTAATTGAAGATAATGGTATTGGTATTGATTTGCAGAAGAATAAAGATAAGATTTTCGGAATGTATAAAACATTCCACGGAAACCCTGACGCAGTTGGATTGGGGCTATTTATGGTGAAAAATCATATTGAGTCAATGGGAGGAAGGGTTGAAGTTGAAAGTGAAGTAAATAAAGGAACAACATTTAGTTTGTATTTTATATGAGTAAAATTAAGATGACATACATCGTTGATGATGATGTAATTTTTGTTTTCGTTTTGAAAAAGCTTCTTGAAAAAAACGGAAATTTTGGAAAAATGATAGATTTCAAAAACGGTAATGATGCTATTGATATCTTGTTTAGCAAAGAATCTCAATTGCCATGTGTTATTTTGTTGGATTTGAACATGCCTATTATTGATGGTTGGCAATTCTTGGATCAGTTGGAAGATTCGGTACTTAAAGATCAACTGAATGTCTATATCATGTCTTCTTCTATTGACCGAAGTGATATTGAAAAATCTAAAAACTATTCAATTGTGAAAGATTTCATTTCGAAACCTGTCAATGCAGACAAGTTAGATAAAATCCTTTCTGAAATAAATTAAAAAAAACCACCAGAAGCTCTGATGGTTTTTTCAAGAATTGTATTGGGTTAGTTATAAAGTTTAGTTATTAAGCATTACAGGCATTACTAACATTGTAACTGTTTCTCCTTCATCTAATCCATCTATTGGCGTTAAAATACCGGCACGGTTAGGCATCGACATTTCAAGCATAATCATATCACTCTGCAGGTTGGTCAACATTTCAGTCAAGAAACGTGAATTGAAACCAATTTGCATATCGTCTCCTTGATAATCACAAGTCAAACGCTCTTCTGCTTTGTTTGAATAATCAATATCTTCTGCAGAAATATTCAATTCAGCACCAGCAATTTTTAAACGAATCTGGTGAGTTGTCTTGTTAGAGAAAATCGCCACACGACGAACAGAGCTTTGGAATTGCGTTCTGTCAATCATTAATTTATTTGGATTCTCTTTTGGAATAACTGCTTCGTAGTTAGGGTATTTTCCATCAATTAAACGACAAGTCAATACATAATTGTCAAAAGAGAATGTTGCATTGGCATCATTGTATTCGATAGTTACTTCAGCATCCGAAGTAGATAAAATACCTTTTAAAATATTCAAAGGTTTTCTAGGCATAATGAATTCAGCTACTTGAGAAGCTTTTACATCAGTACGGGCATACTTCACTAATTTGTGAGCATCAGTAGCCACGAAAATTAATCCTTCTGTAGAAAACTGGAAGAAAACCCCGCTCATTACCGGACGTAAATCATCGTTACCGGCAGCGAAAATCGTTTTGCTGATAGCTGTCGATAAGACTTCTGCAGGAACTAAGGTTTTTGATGGCTCTTCTAAATTTACAGATTTAGGAAATTCTTCTCCCGGAGCATAAGCTAATGCATATTTACCTGATTGAGAGCTGATTTCTATAGTGTTGTTTTCTTCAACCGTAAAAGTTAAGGGTTGTTCAGGGAAAGTTTTTAAAATTTCTAATAATAACTTTGCCGGAACAGCTACACTTCCTTCACTCGTTGAATCGATAGAAAGCGTCGCAGACATAGTGGTTTCTAAGTCAGATGCAGAAACTACTAACTGATTTTGTTTTAATTCAAACAAAAAGTTATCTAAAATAGGCAAGGTGTTACTGCTGTTAATAACGCTACCTAAAACTTGTAATTGTTTTAATAAATAAGAACTTGATACTATAAATTTCATTTGCATCTTTTTATATATTTCTTCTTTCGAATGAAGACTTTTTTACATTTTACAAATATATCGTAAACGAATCAGTATTGAAAACATTTTTATCAACAAGAATTGAGGTTTTCAACAATTATCGTGCGAATTTTCTTTTTCTTAAATAGGTTAGCACGATCCCGAAAAGTAATAGAATTACTAACGGAAGCCCAACTGTCAGTATTTGAGTGTAAGTGTAATTTTCATATACTTTTTCTTTGTCCAATAATGGCAAATCAACTTCTTTGCTTCTAATGTTGATAAGTCCGTTATCGTCTAAAAGATAATTCACACAATTCATTAAAAATTCTTTATTGGAATACACTTGATTGGTCCATTTATCGAAACCTAATTCTAAAGGTTGACCTTTCTCATCCAATTGATTTTTAATGATATCTCCATCAGAAACCACAATCATTTTGGATGTTGCTCCCGTAGCTTTGAAAGCCGGATCTTTGAAAGCCAAAACTCGGTTCTCGAATACCGAATGGAATTTTCCTTCTAATAGAACACCTACGGGAATATTTCCGGATGTATAATCTGCTGGATTAGGCTTTTCATTGACCATTTTTAATTCGACTTCAACTGGAGTTCCTACTTTTTTGGAATACACCGAAGTTTGTAATAAAACCGTTTTTTTGATGCCATTTTTCAATGTGTCAATGGTATTGGCGAATTCCAATTTTAATCCATCAATATTGTTAACCACAGGATGCTTGCTTTCGGGGAAAATATAAGGTGAATAAAACCAAGGGTATTTTTGGTACTGGGTTTCGTTGCCTTGTTTTCCTGTTGCTAAAGCTATTGGCGCACTTTGTAAGTCTTTTATCAGGTTGGGATTAATACGGAAACCATATTTAAAGAACATGTCATTCAATCCCAAATCGATTGGAAAAGCAAAACCTTTACCCGATTTGTTCAGGCCTTCCATGTCGATATTCACTGCGTCAATCAACCAGATGGCTTTTCCTCCGTTTATAATGAACTGATCTAATACTTGCTTTTCTGCATCGGTGAACGCGGCTTTAGGTTTGGCAATAATGGCCAAATCAAACGTCTTTAAGGCTTTTGTAAACAATACAGGATCTTTACTTACCGAATCCAAAGGAAACGGTGCAATAAAGTAATTATCACGTACCGTTTGAAGGAAATCCGCTTTGAAAGCATCCGGTAATTCATTTTTACCTTTAATAACCGCAATTTTTTTCTGTTTTTCAGTGGTTACTTTGTTGAAGCCATCAGCAAAAGCATATTCCAAATGTTGTACAGAACTGACTACTTTTTGCTCGGTAGTGGCGCCTAATCGGTTTTTTAACAAGGCAACTTTAGTGCTTTTATTTTTGTAGGTGATGATGGCCCATGGAAAAACTACTTCTTCTGATTGTTTCCCTTTTTCGTCAACGGTTATTTTTATTGGAGTCAAACCTCTTTCTAGAAACGAATTCATAATGGCATCTGCCTGATCCTCTTCTTCCAGCGGATTTACAAACTGATACACAATATTGGAATTGTACGCTTTAAATTCGTCCAGTATTTGCTTGGTTTCCGACTGTAGACGCTTGAATTCTGCTGGGAAATTGCCTTCCAAAAATACATCTACATATACTGGTTCTTTAGCATTTTTCAGAATTTCCAAAGAGGTGTCCGAAAGGGTATAGCGGTTATCCGCTGTTAAATCAAAACGGTGAAAAAAGAAATGGCCAACAATATTTATTAAAAGTAATACTAGTATGGTTCCAACTAAAGTCTTTAACTTATTCATTATAATTTATAGGATTTTAGTTTGTTAACAGTCAGTAAAATAAAGAATACGGTGATGCTTAAAAAGTAAATCACATCACGGGTGTCAATCACACCACGACTCATGCTTTTGTAGTGATTGTCCATTCCAAAAGAAGCAACAACAGTTCCGAAGCTTCCGAATGCTTCATAATTGGAAATACCCTGAAATCCGAAATACAAAATAAAACTCAATAATACAGCCAAAAGAAAGGCAACAATTTGATTGTCAGAAAGCGATGAAGTATAGATCCCAATGGACGTATAGGCTCCCATTAAAAACAACAAGCCAAAATAGGATCCTAAAGTGCTTCCGAAGTCTAAATTCCCTTCAGGTAAACCCAAATCATAAATCACTTTAACGTAAACCAATGTCGGGATGATAGCAATTAGCAGTAAAACAAAGGCGCCAAGAAATTTTCCATTGACAATTTCCAATAAACTCATTGGTTTTGTAAGTAACAATTCCATCGTTCCTTGCTTTTTCTCATCAGAAAAACTACGCATGGTTACTGCCGGAATCAGAAACAATAAAATCCAGGGAGCAATAGTGAAAAACGGAGTCATATCGGCAAAACCGGAATTCAATATGTTGTATTCGCCTTCAAAAACCCAAAGGAATAATCCGTTGAGTAAAAGGAAAAGCGCTATAACCAGATAGCCTATGGGTGAACCAAAAAAGGAACGGAATTCTTTGAAAAGTATAGCTTTCATTTATCTTGTTTAAAGTTTAGAATATAAACGTTTAACGGTGTTTTTTAGGTTAGCAAAAGTAAGTCAATAAGCTTTAATTTGAAACATTAAGCCAAAGAAACTAATTTATCTACACTCCATGCTTCGGGTTTGTCATTGAAAAGCTTTTTGGTGAATGTCCACACATCATAAAATAATTCCGAATTTCTGTAATTCTCCAAATCATCTTCTGTTTCCCAATAACTATAGGTAAAGAAAATACAAGGATTGCTTTTGTCTTGATACAATTCTAAAAAACGATTGCCGGGAGCGTTTCGTATTTTGTCTTTCATGACTTCAAAATTTTCCAGAAACGCAGGAATGTGTTCTTCGTGAAAGCTCAATTTAACTATGCGTACAAACATTTTATCTGATTTTTTATTTAAAAATAATATTGACTACATCCCTATATTTTAATCCTAGTAAAGAATGAGCAGTACCGGTTGTTCTAGGATTGCTTTTGTATATGGCGATTTCCAAAAAGCCGGCTTCATTAAATAAGGCCAATTTCTCACCTTCATAATCTTTTAACGTGTAATTTTCGCGAATATTAAAATCGGAATACGATTGATGAATTTTTTTTATGGATTTAGTACCGATTTTAATTTCAAACTGACGGTTTTTGCCAATATCACTAAACAGCTTCTGAGAAATATTGGTAACACAATTCCCAAAATGATCAATGTAAACCACATAGCCTTTAATCTGACCGAAATCATTTGCCACAGTAGGCTGTAACTCGTTTAATGCTTTGATTGTATTGATTTCTTTCCCTACAACACTCAACGCGCCACCTTTTGATAAATGATTGGCTACCGTAATGAATACGTCCATATTGGTAGAATGACTCGGTAAGCGGTCGTGAATATTGATTTCAACTACTTTCTGAGGTTTGATCTTTTGGGTCAGGATACTCAAAATGCCATTATCGGCACAAATAAAGAAGTGATCGTTCCACTGCATGGCAATGTGCTGTGTTTCTCTATTACGTTCATTATCCACACCAATTAAGTGTACAGTTCCCTTTGGAAAGCTGCTATAGGAAGCATTGACAACGTAACTCGCTTCTGAAATATTAAATAGATCGATATCGTGAGAAATGTCAACAATTTGAACTCCAGAGTTTTCGGAGAGAATCTTTCCTTTAAGCGCACCTACAAAGTGGTCTTTCCAGCCAAAATCGGTCGTAAGTGTAATTATTGACATTATTTTGTTTATAACTATTCCTGAAATGTTTCGGTAAATTTAGTAGATTTGAGAGAAACATAACGAATTTATTGTTAACTAAATTTTTCAGCCTTTGAACGAAAGAATCATCGAATTAGAAAACATTGCTCCAAAAGAATTTTGGGGCGCACACGATAGTCATTTGGAAACCATTAAAAAATACTATCCGAAACTTAAAATCGTGGCACGCGGAACTACTTTAAAAGCCTTTGGTGAAGAAGAAGTACTGGATGAGTTTGAAATTCGATTTAGGCGTTTGATGACACATTTCTCCCGTTTTAATAATATTGATGATAATGTGATTATGCGCGTAATTGAAGGCGATGCGCAACAAACGGGTGTCATGGATGCCAGCGATCAGATTTTAGTGCACGGAATAGGAGGAAAGCTGATCAAGGCAATGACGCCTAATCAACAAAAACTCGTTGATTATGTGCGTAAAAACGACATGGTATTCGCAGTTGGACCAGCCGGTACAGGGAAAACATATACTGGTGTTGCATTGGCAGTAAAAGCATTAAAAGAGAAACAGGTCAAACGAATCATATTAACACGTCCGGCTGTGGAAGCAGGGGAAAACTTAGGGTTCCTTCCTGGTGACATGAAAGAAAAGCTGGATCCGTACATGCAGCCTTTGTATGATGCGCTACGAGATATGATTCCACCGCAAACTTTAGAAGATTACTTACTCAAAGGTATCATACAAATTGCTCCTTTGGCTTTCATGCGTGGCCGTACTTTGGATAATGCTTTCGTGATTCTGGATGAAGCACAAAATACAACACATTCCCAA
>DATEDY010000043.1:0-4576 GCA_035281405.1 Flavobacterium sp. | reverse complement strand
GGTATAGGGTCCTACACCTCCTGTTGGAGTAAGGTTAATTGCTCCGGTATTTCCGCCAAAACAAGCTACATTGGTTACTACGGTAGTTCCGCTTACAGCTGCAGCAGGTTGTGTAACTGTGATTCCAGAAACGGTTCCAGTACAGCCATTGGCATCGGTAATAGTTACAGAGTACGTTCCAGCTGTAAGACTTGTTCTGTCTTCAGTAGTTATACCACCGCCCCAGTTAAAGGTATAAGGTCCTACACCTCCTGTTGGAGTAAGGTTAATTGCTCCGGTATTTCCGCCAAAACAAGCTACATTGGTTACCACGGTTGTTCCGCTTACTGCCGCAGCAGGTTGCGTAACTGTAATTCCGGAAACGGTTCCAGTACAGCCATTGGCATCGGTAATGGTTACAGAGTACGTTCCAGCAGTAAGTGCTGTTCTGTCTTCAGTAGTTATACCACCGCCCCAGTTAAAGGTATAGGGTCCTACACCTCCTGTTGGAGTAAGGTTAATTGCTCCGGTATTTCCGCCAAAACAAGCTACATTGGTTACCACGGTAGTTCCGCTTACTGCAGCTGGAGGTTGTGTAACTGTAAAGTTTCTAACAGCTGTACAACCATTAGCGTCGGTTACTGTACAAGTCCAAGTTCCCGCTGTTAATCCGGTTACAGAAGTTGTTCCGTCACCAGTTGGATTTCCGGGAGTCCAGTTGTAAGTGTATCCTGGAGTACCACCTGTTGCAGTATTTACTGAAGCAGCACCGGTATTTCCTCCAAAACAAGCTACATTAGTTTGCGAAGCAGCTGTTATAGATAGAGCAGGAGGTTGTGTAATAGTAAAATTGCGTGTTGCAGTACAACCAATATTGTCAGTTACTGTTACGGTATAACTATTAGCTGTTAAACCTGAAGCTGTTGATCCAGTTCCACCTGAAGGTGACCATGAATAGGTATAAGGTGCAATTCCACCGGAAGGTGTTATTGAAGCGGATCCATTATTTCCACCATTACAGGTTACATTGGTTTGCGAACCCGCTGAAGTATTAATAGTAGATATTGTTAAGGTTGCTTGATTTGTGTTGGTAAAACAAGCAATCGTTGGATTATAGGCAACACACCTGTATAAATAACCATTCATGCCCGAAGTAGCTCCAGTTATCGTTAAAGTGCTTGTTGTTGCATTAGAATAAACACCACCGTTTGTTATATCTGTAAAACCGCTTCCTGTGTTTACCTGCCATTGATAACCCGTTGCTCCCGTTGCAGTTATAGGGAAAGTTGTATTGGCATTATTACAGATTGATCTATTTGGTGGTTGTGCAGTAATGGTTGGAGCAACACAGGCAGGAGTTTCGAATAATCTAAAATTATCTACAGCCCATTCTTCATTACCACCATTTGAGTATGATCTGATTCGAATGTCTATTGTGGTTCCAGTACCAGTAATATTAACTTGAAAATCACCAAAAGTTGGATTTAATATTGCCCCGTCTCCAACATCGTCTCCATTGGTATCTAAAGCTAATGATTTATTATTTGTTCCTGAAGCGGTGGTGTTATTGGCAAAAAATCCTAAAAGTCTTGTGTAGCCACCAGTACCGTTAAATCTATATTCAACAATAATGTAATCTGAATTTGAAACTCCTCCTGATAAAACGAAGTTTTCAAATGCAGCAGAAATATTGTTTGCAGCAAAAAGCCCTCTAAATGATAGCCCTGTTTTTCCACTTACATTAATTCCGGTCCATTCAATTTGTTGCTCTTCATTTCCGGCACCAAAAGGGGTATCATGATCTTCACCAGCCCAAAATTTAGCTCCTTCAAAGGTTTGATAACCTCCAGATGGTGTAAATTGAGTGTTGATACCAGCATTATTAGTTCTGGCAAAATACGATGTGAAAGGAGAACCCGTACCAGAATTATTTTCTGGGGTCCTTGTCCCACTTGATGGTGCTCCTGTATCTTCAAAGGTGTCACTCCAAAATTGAGTTTGGGCGTGACCTTTAAAAAGACCAAAGAATAGCACCACTAAGAGTAGTGTAATTTTTTGTTTCATTTTATTTAGTATTTAGTTTGTGTTTGAAAATATTTTATTTTACCAATCTAAAATTGAAAAAAGAAGCTATTTCATTCTCTAATTGTTGATTTTTAGGACAATCTTTATAGTCGAAATTTTTGTTGTAATTCCATTCATCACTATGTAAGTTACAACCACTTGTAGATAAATAGATATATCCAGTATAAGGTTTGTATCCAGTAGCCGTAATTTCGACTTTAATTTTTTTACTTACTTTACCCTCTTCAGTAAAGCCAGATATAATAGTATAATCACCGTTAGATGTTAGTATATCTTGAGTTGAATTAAAAAGTCGATTCACTTTAGCTTTAACAGACATTTTGCAATTTTCAATTGGTTTTAATGTAGTTGCATCTAAAATTTCCCCTTTTAAAACAATTTTTTTAGATACTTTTCTAAGAGGTAATAAATCTATTACTGTACTTTTTTCTTTTTCAGTGTTATTAGCCAATACATCGGTTCCAGAAACTGCTAAAATTCCCATTGAAACTATACTCACGTTTTTTACAAACAATCTTCTTTTCATAATTTTCAGATTTGATTTTTATAAGAATACTTTTCAATGATAATTTAAAATTATCATTGAAAAGTTTGCATTCTAATTAGTTTTAGAAAAAATTATTTTTTAATAATCATTTTTTGCGTAATCATTTTTGTACCATCTGTTCCTTTTACAAAGTAAATACCATCAGATAAAGAATTAAGATTAACACTATTAATCGTATTTGAATTTACTTTAAAAGTACTTACGATTTGTCCTATTTGATTTATCACTTGAAAATCGCCATCAAAATCTGATTTTATAGTAATTGTAGCACCATTATTAGGATTAGGATATAAGATGAATGATTTGTTTAAAGCAAAGTCTTCGTTACTTAATGTACTGTCTAGTAATCTTAAATGATCCATTGCCCATTCTTCATTGCTTGAATTAGAGTGAGATCTGATTCTTAAGTCCATTGTAGTTCCTGTTCCAGGGATTGAATTTTCAAATTCTTGAAAATTAGTTGTTAGTATTGTACCATCACCAATATTGTCTGAATTAGTGTCTAAGGCCAAAGATCTATTATTAGTTCCTGAACCAACATCGTTATTACCGTAAAATTTTAGAATTGGGTTGTATGCACCTCCGTCAATTCTATATTCAACAATTATGTAATCGCTATGTGTAGCGCCTAAAGCTTGTGTGTCAAATGCTGCTGAAGTGTTGTTTGCAGCAAAAAGTCCTTTAAAAACAAGATCAGTTTTACCACTGATGTTAATGCCTGTCCAATCAATTTGTTGCTCTTCTGTGCCTGCTACTGGCGCTCCAGAAATCTCATCATGATTTTCTCCAGCCCAAAATTTAGCTCCTTCTGATAACAGGTAGCCTCCACTAAGGGATGAAACAAGATGAATGTTAGCATTACTTGTTCTAGTGAAATATGAAGTGAATGGTGTACCTGAACCAGTATTACTTTCTGCAGTTCTAACTCCACTGGAAGGAGAACCTGTGTCTTCAAAAGTATCATTCCAAAATGAAGGGGTTGCAGCCGGAACATAATTCACAACAGCATTGCCATTCATTGTAGAAGTACATAAACCAACATTTCTTGTGCCTATTACGGTATAAGTTCCTGATGTTGTTTGAACTCCGAAAGAAATGGAAGATCCTGTACCTGCAACAGGTGATCCTACATTAGTGACTCCATTTTTTAATTGATAAGTAACCCCAACTTCTGAATTTGATAACCCGACTGAAATAGATGAACCAGTTCCTCCACCAGTAACATTGTAAACTATTGGATTAACGCATCCAGCTCCTTCTTGAAGATTAAAATTATCAATGGCCCATTCTTCACTTCCACCATTCATGTAACTTCTAATTCTAAGAGTTAAAATTGTTCCACTTCCTGGGATTTGCTTTTCAAAAGATTGAAAAGTTGAACTAAGAATTGTGCCGTCACCTACATTATTTGCATCAGTATCTAACGATAATGATTTATTATTTGTTCCACTGTTTATTCCGTTGTTTGCGTAAAACCTTAAAAGAGGTAAATAGCCTCCTCCATCAATACTATATTCAACGATTATATAATCATTGTGACTTGATCCAAAAGCTGAATTTTCAAAGGCAGCGGTCGTATTATTTGCAGCAAAAAGTCCATTAAAGTGCAAATTTGTTCTACCACTGATATTGATTGAACTCCAAGTGATTTGTTGTTCCTCTGTACCGGCAACAATTGCCCCAGTAATTTCATCATGATTTTCTCCAGCCCAAAACTTAGATCCTTCTCCTGATAAATAACCTCCACTAATAGAAGTTACTACATTTATTCCTGCATTATCGGTTCTTGCAAAATAAGAAGTATAAGGAGTTCCAGTTCCTGTGTTGTTTCCCGGAGTTCTTGTTCCACTTGACGGAGCTCCTGCATCCTCAAATGTATCACTCCAAAAAACTTGTGCTTGCCCGCTAAAAATACTAAACACAAGTAAGATGATTGATAAAGTAATTTTGATCTTCATTTTATTA
>DATEDY010000042.1:0-3926 GCA_035281405.1 Flavobacterium sp. | reverse complement strand
GATTGCCAAAACTTTATTTGGCTTTGAAGAAATATTAGCAAAAGAATTACAGCAGATGGGTGCTCAAAATGTTGAGATTGGTACCCGTATGGTGAGTTTTGTTGGCGATAAAGGTTTTATGTACAAAGCCAATTTGGGGTTGCGTACCGCTTTGAAGATTTTAAAACCGATTTACAATTTCAGAGCTTTTAACGAAGCGAGTTTGTATAAAGGTATTCAAGGTATTGACTGGTCGAAGTATATGAACCAGAATATGACTTTTGTAATTGATACAACGGTACATTCAGATCACTTTACGCACTCACAGTTTGTGGCACAAAAGTGTAAAGATGCGATTGTGGATCAGTTTAAGGATAAATTCGGTTCACGCCCGAGTATTGATAAAGATTACCCGGATTTGCGAATCAACATTCATATTGACCGCGATCAATGTTCTGTTTCCTTAGATTCATCAGGAGCTTCGTTGCACCAGAGAGGTTATAAAACCGCTACCAATATTGCTCCCATTAATGAAGTTTTAGCTGCAGGAATGTTGTTATTGTCAGGTTGGGACGGAAGCTGTGATTTTATTGATCCGATGTGTGGTTCCGGAACCATTTTAGCAGAAGCAGCGATGATAGCGTGTAATATTCCGCCGAATATTAACCGTAAAGAATTTGCTTTTGAAAAGTGGAACGACTGGGATAATGATTTATTTGATCAGATTATGGATTCACTGATGAAAAAAGTAAAAGAATTCCACTACAGCATTACCGGTTATGATAAAGCGCCAAGTGCGGTGATGAAAGCGAAAGACAATATTCGTAATGCCAATTTAGATGAATACATCAAAATTAGCGAGCGCAATTTCTTCGATACCGAGAAAGAGAACCAAGGTCCGTTGCACATGGTGTTCAACCCGCCGTATGGAGAGCGTTTGGATATTCATTTGGAACGTTTTTACAGAGAAATAGGAGACACTTTGAAACAAAGTTACCCAAATACGAATGCTTGGTTTATTACTGCGAATTTAGAAGCGTTGAAGTATGTAGGACTGAAACCTTCCCGTAAAATTAAATTGTTTAACGGTAAGTTAGAAGCCCGTTTGGTGAAGTATGAAATGTATGCAGGAAGTAAGCGCGCGAAGTTTCAGGATTCAAATTCCAAATCAGAAGAATAAAATTTCAAATAAGATAGATTCCCGTCTGCGCGGGAAAGACAAAAGCCTGCGCAGGAATGATAAAAGTGATATTATGAATAAAAAGACAAAAGCCTTTATTTACAATTTTGTTGGTTTTGCCGTATTCTTTTTTGCTGCGCGTTATGTTGTGGCTGCTTATACTGATTTGACCGGATGGTGGATTCCTTTGACTGCTTTTGTGGTAGGAACCATTTTGGCACCTAAATTTCAAACCGTGAACACCAGAGATGGAGAGAAGCTTTTCATGAAATGGATTTTCATGAAGGGGATTAAGGAAATTAAATAAGTTTTTGGTTTACGGTTTATTGCTTGTTGACTGTGAGGTAGTATTATTTTAAAGGAGTAATTTCTTTATATGATTCTTCACATTGTTCAGAATGACAAACCGTAGGTCTTTTTCTTCTTCCGAGTCTTACTTCGCTTGTTCCAAGGCTTACTTCGCTTGTTCCAAGCTCTACTTTGTTTGTTCCAAGCCTTACTTTTTCTGATCAAGGCTTACTTTGTTAGTTCCAAGCCTTACTTTTTCTTTTCCGAGGCTTACTTTGCTCTTCCCAAGGCTTACTTCGCTCGGTCAGTGGCTTACTTAAGTTGGTCAGTGTCATTTTTAATTCTTCCCGAGGTGTTTTTCATTCGACCTAAGCCATTTTTCACTTGGTCTAAATCATTTTTCACTCGGTCTAAATCATTTTTCACTTGACCTAAGCCATTTTTCGTTTGACCTAAGTCATTTTTCACTTGGTCTAAATCATTTTTCACTTGACCTAAGCCTTACTTTTTCTTTGCAGGCGCTTTTTTCTCGGCTTGTTTAATCGTTTTTTTATACAGCGGTATAAAATAAGTCAGGGTATAATTCCATCCCACCCCAAATTTACCATCGTATGTACGGTTAAAACCAGGGATATAGAGATTGTCGAAATTTTCCGGTTTCTTTTCGTTAACCAAATAATTCATTCGGACACTGAATCCGGCGTAGAAGTTATTGAAAAGTTCCGCTTTCATTCCGGCAACCACTTCTGCCCAATGCGCTGATAAACCGTTGTATTTTGTACCCACAACCACATCAGGAGCAGGAGGGAAGTAATCAGACGTATCATAAATTTTATAGCTGTTCAATTCCTGGCTGAACGAACTCACCCCATATCGGAATCCCAGATGAATCATGTTTTCCATATCGAGCCAGTTTTGGTAAAAATTCCATTCCGGTCCGACTTTCAGGTAGCTACCTTTTGTTGTAAAGTTCAGGCGGTCGTCGTCGGTCGTTTTATTTTCGTTACCAATTTCTGCTGCGAGGTACAATTTTTTAGTCAGGCGGAAATCACCCACCAATTCCAATCCTTTATAATCTTTATCATAAAGACTTCGGGCTAATTTTGAGACATCGGCACCAATACGCAAGCCATATCTATCGGTTTTGACAATAGAATCTTTGGTTTTTTGCTGTGCAAAATTGGCTACAGTAAAACAAAGGAATAGCAGGCTAAAAATAGATCTTGACATGAACTTCATTTTCGGTGTTGATGGCGTTGGTTTGTACAGTAATTTCTTCGATCCAGTTCAGGGCATCCGGGTTGAGTACCATTCCGTTTGGATTGGTCAATTCGAATACCGTTTTGAATCCGCAAGCCCTTGAAATGTAAACATCTTTACGGGTATAATTGATGTCAATTATGTCATTATTGATTAAAGCCGTGTTTGCATTTCCATCGTTAAGGATAAACGAATACTTTACCAAATCGGCAGTAGTTTTTAAAGGCAATTGCAATTTATTTCCGTCAAAGCGGTATTTGTCGTCGCCGGTTGCATTTTCATTGAAAACAATTCCGTTAGCTTCCCCATCGGCAATAACTTTCAGGTCGGTTACACTTTTAAGTGCGGTAGGATTGTTGTTGTCGTAAAATTCGATGATCATTCGGGGAGTGGTAGGAGTACCTTCCTCGCAGATATCGTCTTTTTCGCAGTTCCATAATGAAACAGCCGTGGTGCTAAAAATTAAAACCAATAAAAACTTTTTCATAAAGCAGGATTATCTTTTTTCTAAACAAATGTTGTCTTCGAGAGCCTCAGACAACATTTAAAATTATCTTTTTTCTAAAAGTACAACATTTTCCACATGATGCGTTTGCGGGAACATATCCACGGGACGCACACGGGTTACTTTGTACATTTCATCCATTAAAGCCAAGTCACGAGCCTGAGTAGCCGAGTTACAACTCACATAAACCACTTTTTCCGGAGCAATGCTCAAGATTTGTTTTACAACGTCAGCATGCATACCATCGCGTGGCGGGTCGGTAATAATTACATCCGGATGCCCATGAGTAGCGATGAAATCGTCGTTGAATACATTTTTCATGTCCCCTACAAAGAACTCACAATTAGTAATGTTATTGCGTTTTGCATTTTCTTTAGCATCTGCAATCGCTTCAGGAACAGCTTCCACACCGATTACTCTTTTCGCTTTTTTAGAAACGAATTGCGCGATAGTTCCTGTTCCGGTGTATAAATCGTAAACCAGTTCGTTACCTGTTAAACCGGCGAATTCTCTTGTGATAGCATATAATTCGTAGGCTTGTTCCGAATTGGTTTGGTAGAACGATTTTGCATTGATACTGAAGTGTAGTCCTTCCATTTCTTCCAAAATATAATCTCTTCCTTTAAAAAGGATGATATTTTGATCGTACAATGTGTCGTTAGCTTTTTGATTGATTACATATTGTAATGAAGTGATTTCAGGGAAACGTTCCGC
>DATEDY010000041.1:0-14376 GCA_035281405.1 Flavobacterium sp. | reverse complement strand
TCTGAAAGAAGGCTACCCTTTCATCAGAATGACATTTTTTTATTTATTTTGTGCAAACTTAAAGAGATGCAAAAAATTATTTCATATCCTCTTTCGATAGCATATTACTTGTGTTTCGGATTTTGGTTACTGGTATTTCATTCCATCCAATGGCTTTGTCTGAATGTATTCGGCTATAACGCCCACCGATGGAGTGTTGCCATTTTAAATGGTTTTTTAGTCCGTACCACCCATGTACTGGGCACTACTTATTCCATCAAAGGTTTTGAAAATATTCCCGACAATCAACCGTTAATTATAGTAAGCAATCATCAAAGTTTATATGATATTCCGCCGTATATTTGGTTTCTGAGAAAGTGCCATCCGAAATTCATCAGTAAAAAAGAATTAGGAAAAGGTATTCCCAGTGTTTCCTACAATTTACGCCATGGCGGCTCTGCATTGATTGACAGAAAAGACCCTAAACAAGCTTTACCCGAAATCAAACGTGTAGCCGAATATATTAACAAAAATAATTATTCCGTTGTTATTTTTCCTGAAGGTACAAGAAGCAAGACAGGAGCTCCAAAGCCTTTTGCAGTCAACGGATTGAAAATGTTGTATAAATTTGCGCCCGATGCGTATTTTTTACCCATCACCATAAACAACTCATGGAAAATGACGCGATATGGACAATTCCCTTTAGGTTTGGGGAATCGTTTGTCGTTTACCATTCATAAACCACTTAAGATTAGTGATTATACTTTTGAAGAAATTTTAGAAAAAACCGAAAGTGTCATCACACAACACATTAAAAAGAATTAGTTATGTCTATACAAAATGTGCGTCGCGAAGTGATGCAGTTTTTAGAGAAAAACATCGACTCTTTTGTCGAAACGTATTTGATGCCGGTAGAAAAAATCTGGCAACCAAGTGATTTATTGCCTAATTCTGAAAAAGAAACTTTTTTAGAAGAGGTAACCGAATTAAGAGAAATCGCTAAAGAGTTACCGTATGATTTTTGGGTAGTTTTAGTTGGTGATACCATTACCGAAGAAGCTTTACCTACCTACGAATCCTGGTTAATGGATGTAGAAGGTGTTTCTCAAAAAGGAGAAGGCGGTGATAACGGTTGGGCAAAATGGTTACGTCAATGGACCGGTGAAGAGAATCGTCACGGTGATTTACTGAACAAATATTTGTACTTATCCGGACGAGTAAACATGCGTGAAGTAGAAATTACCACACAGCATTTGATCAATGATGGTTTTGATCCTGGAACCGATAGAGATCCTTATAAAAACTTTGTGTTTACCAGTTTTCAGGAATTGGCTACCTATGTTTCACACAACCGTGTAGCACAAATTGCTAAAAAATTTGGTGATCATAAATTATCTAAGATCTGTCGCTTGATTGCCGGAGACGAAATGCGCCATCACCATGCCTATACCGAATTTGTAAATCGTATTTTCAAAATTGACCCGAGCGAAATGATGCTGTCTTTTCAGTACATGATGAAACAGAAAATCACGATGCCAGCACATTTGATCCGTGAATCTGGAGAATCCATCGGAACGGCTTTCGAAAAATTCTCTGAATCGGCACAACGTATTGGAGTGTACACTGCTTTGGATTATGTGGATATTCTACAGAAATTAATTGACAAATGGGAGATTGATAAAATTTCCGGTTTAACTGATGAAGCAGAAAAAGCGAGAGATTATTTAATGAAACTACCTTCAAGAATGACCAAAATTGCTGAACGTTTAGTCGTTCCGGCGGAAGAAAAATTATTCAAATGGGTACAACCCTCGATAGTGGTATAATATGAGTGTTATTGCTAATACCATTTCGTTTGTAAAACAACAATTGCACGGTGCCGAAGGTGGACACGATTGGTTTCACATCGAACGAGTGTATAAAAATGCTTTATTAATTGCCCAAGGTGAAACTTGTGATTTGGATGTTGTAAAATTGGGTGCTTTATTGCATGATGTTGCCGACAGCAAATTCCATGATGGTGATGAAACCGTTGGGCCAAAAGTGGCTCGTGAGTTTTTGGAAAGTCAAAATGTGGCAGAAGAAATCATCCAACACGTGATTAACATTATCGAAAACATTTCGTTCAAAGGCGGAAATTTTGAAAAGAAGTTCAACTCTATCGAACTGGAAATTGTTCAGGATGCTGATCGTTTGGATGCGATTGGAGCCATTGGTGTTGCCCGTGCTTTCAATTATGGTGGATTCAAGAACCGTGCGTTGTACAATCCCGATATTCAACCCAACCTCAACATGAGCAAAGAAGAATACAAAAAAAGCGATTCCCCTACAGTAAATCATTTTTACGAAAAGTTATTGCTTTTAAAAGACAAAATGAATACCTCATCCGGTAAAAAAATTGCGGAAGAACGCCATGTTTATATGGAACAGTTTTTATCTCAATTTTATGCCGAATGGGAAGGCCATAAATAAAAAAAGAGAACCAAATTGGTTCTCTTTTTTTATATTTTATTTCCCTGTAAACTCCGCTTTTCGTTTTTCTAAAAAGGCCGTAGTTCCTTCCTTAAAATCAGCTGTAGCGAAACACTCACCAAATTTATTGATTTCAATATCGTAACCATTCACTCCGTCTTTATAGTTGGCATTCACCGCCTGAATAGCTTTGCTGATAGCTACCGGAGAATTTTTAAGGATCTTATTGGCAATAGTCGTATAAGTAGCTAACAAATCAGCTTGAGGCACTACATGATTTACCAATCCATAATTCAACGCTGTTGCTGCATCGATCATTCCTGCTGTCATGATCATTTCCATGGCACGTCCTTTACCTACTAACTGCGGTAAACGTTGTGTTCCTCCATATCCAGGAATAACACCTAAAGAAACTTCCGGCAAGCCCATTTTAGCATTATCAGAAGCGATTCTGAAATGGCAAGACATAGCCAATTCTAATCCACCTCCTAAAGCGAATCCATTCACAGCTGCAATTACTGGTGTTTTCATGTTTTCCACGAAGCTGAACAATAACTCTTGTCCTTTGGCTGCTAATTGCGCTCCTTCTTTAGCTGAAAAATGTGCAAATTCAGAAATATCAGCACCCGCAACAAAAGCTTTTTCACCACTTCCTGTGATGACAACTACTTGTACATTTTCGTTAGCATCCAGTTGTTTTAATACACTGTGTAGTTCTTCGATGGTTGCTTTGTTCAAAGCATTCAATTTTTCAGGACGATTAATTGTAACTGTAGCAATTCCTTTTTCGTGTTCTACTAAAATATTCTCAAATGTCATAACTAAATTATTGGTTAATGATAGGTAATGTTACTTTAAAAACAGTTCCTTTTCCCAAGGTGGAATCAAAGGTAATGGTTCCGTTATAATTTTCTATAATGTTTTTTATAATTGCTAATCCCAATCCCATACCACTGGTTTTAGTAGTGAATTTAGGCTCGAATATGCGTTCAAAATCTCGTTCGGCAATTCCTTTTCCATTATCTTGAACCTTAATCACTGCGTTACCTTTTTCCTTTTTGACCGAAACCTCAATGGCTTTTACCTCCTGTTCTTCAGGAATGGCTTGAATAGCGTTTTTAACCAAATTGGTAATAATACGAATCAATTGCGTACGATCAATTTTAGTGATAATTTCTTGTGATTCGCTAGAGAATTCAATATATTCTTCATTAAAAATATCCAATGCCAAATCCACTACATCCACAACGTTCAGCGTTTCATTTTGCTGTGCCGGCATCGAAGCAAAATTCGAAAAAGCAGAAGCAACTGCACTCATGGTATCTATTTGCTGAATCAATGTCTTAGAGTAATCTTTTATTTTTTGTTTCGCATTAGGATCTTCAGGATTGAAACGCATTTCAAAACTTTGCACCGTCAAACGCATTGGTGTTAAAGGGTTTTTGATTTCATGCGCTACTTGTTTTGCCATTTCACGCCATGCTCCTTCCCTTTCTCCTTGTGCTAGTTTATTGGCACTTTCTTCCAATTCGTCAATCATTTTATTATACGACTGAATCAATCGATCAATTTCATAACTGTTAGTCACCAAATCAATCTTTTCGTTTTTTTCAGTTAATGAAGTTTCGGTCAATCTATCGGAAATGGTTTTGAGCGATTTAGTGATGTATCGGGATAAATAATAGGCAATCCAAATAGAAATAACAATCATACCAAGATAAACCATTCCGAAGATCTTAAGGAAACTTATGACTTCCTCTTTATAAAAATCATCTTCTTCGACATAAGGAAGACGGATGATTCCGATGGGTTTATTTTCGATATAATCCATTAGATAGGTATACGAAAAACGATAAGTATTTTGTTCGTCTTCGGCAATGGAAACATAACGCTTTTTATCAGACACTTTTATTCTCTGAATGATTGCTTCTGATAAATTTGGTGCCAGCTGTCCTTTAATAATTGGTGCTTTTGAAGTAATTATCAAATGACCTGTTAAATCATAAATTTCAATTTCAATATTATGAATATCGGCAATTTCAAAAATTTTATCATTGAAAATCGATTGTAAGTTGAATGTAGCTAATGGGTGTGGTGTTACTTCCAAAACATATTGAATATGCTGCTTGATTTGATTTTCCTTACGGATTAGTCTATCCTGATGGTATTCCTGATTTTCTATTTGGAAATGCACTAACGATACCCCAGCAATTAAGATGGACGAAATAATCGTAATGAGAATCATGGCTAAAAAGATTCTTACGCGTAACGACCAGTTTTTTACCTTCAGAAGGGTCTCCATTTATTGCTTTTTTTCTCGGATTTGTTTGTAGAATTTATAACCCAACATTAAAAGTACAGAAAAAAGCACAATCCCTACCACTCCATAAATCCAATTGATGGCATTTTTCATGATGACTAAGAAAACTACGGCAAACAAAATAATGGTAGCCCCTTCGTTCCATAATCGGAAAAAGCCAGAAGAATGCTTGACTTTACCTTCTTGGAGTTGGAGAAAAATTTGGTGGCACTTCAAATGGTATAGGTACAATAGGAATACAAAAACCAACTTAACATGCATCCAAGATTGTGACAACCAAACGCCTCCGGCATCAGTAAAAAACAACATCCAGTAAGCAAAAAAACTGGCCAAAATGGCACTTGGCCAAGTAATAATGTACCACAAGCGATATTGCATTAATTGGTATTGTTTAATCAAAATTTGTTGTTCGGGTTCCGGTTTTTGTTTTGCTTCGGCGTGATACACAAACAAGCGTACAATATAAAACAACCCGGCGAACCAGGTAATTACAAAAATTAAGTGTAATGATTTTATGTAATTATACAATTCCATTTGGTTCGTTTTTAGCCCAGTTGGTAATCCATTTTGCTAAAGTATCCATCCAAGCCTCATCGTCATTCAAGCAAGGAATTGCTTTGAATTGTTCTCCGCCGTTTTCCACAAAATCTTCATTGGCTCTCATGGCAATTTCTTCCAAAGTTTCCAGACAATCAGCCACAAATGCCGGTGTAACAACAGCAAGATTTTTAATCCCTTTCTTCGGCATATTGTTGATTTCAATATCGGTATACGGTTCAAGCCACTTGTCTCCAGCCAATCTTGACTGGAAAGTTTCGCTGTATTTTTCTTTCGGGATATTTAAAATTTCCACTACTTGTCGTGTCGTTTCAAAACACTGATGACGGTAGCAAAATTCATGAGCCGGTGAAGCAGTCACACAACAACTTTTATCAATTTTACAATGTGATTTTGTAACGTCAGTTTTACGAATATGGCGCTCCGGAATACCGTGGTATGAAAACAATAAATGATCGTACTCAAATCCTTCCAGATGTCTTTTGATAGAATCTGCCAAATTTTGAATGTAATCTTTTCTATCGTAAAAAGAATTGATATAGGTAATATTCATTTCCGGGAAATGTTTTTTACGGAGTTCTTCAGCTAAAACAATGATTGTTTTTGTCGATGCCATAGCATATTGAGGATACATCGGCAACAACAAGACTTCTGTCACTCCTTTATCCTTCAATTCTTGCAAACCTTTTTGAATGGTCATCGAACCATAGCGCATGGACAACGCTACAGGAACCTCAACTTTTTCCTGAACTTTTTTATGTACATTTTTAGAAATTACTACTAGTGGTGAACCGTCTTTTGTCCAGATTTTCCCGTAAGCATGGGCCGATTCTTCCGGACGCTTTCTTAAAATAATCCCTCTTACCAAAAAAGCTCTCAATAAATACGGAACATCAATTACATACTTATCCATTAAAAACTCATCCAAATATGGCTTTACATCTTTAGGATCCGGACTTTCAGGCGAACCTAGATTTACTAATAAAACTCCTTTCATTTATATACTTTTTTCTAATAAATATTTTTTGGGTGTGGTGTTGAATTTCTTCTTAAATGCGGCAATAAAATGACTTGATGTACTATAACCGATTTTCAGTCCTACTTCATTCACATTATAAGAACCCGAATCTAATAAATTTCGGGCATATTCCATTTTATAATCAAACAGAAATCCGTAAACGGTATCTCCATAAATTTGCTTAAAACCTGCTTTTAATTTTTTGAGATTCAAACCTACCTGACCAGCCAATTCTTCTAATCCAGGTGGTTCAGCCATATTAGCTATGATAATTTCTTTTGCCTTTTTTATGCGTTGCACATTTTCTTCATCAATTAAAAAAGGACATTGTTCTGCGTTAGGATCTTCATTTTTATTGAAAAACAAACTCAATAGTTCATAACCTTTCCCTTTGTAATATAAATTCTTAATGGATGGATTCAATGTGTAATGAAACATTTGGTTCAAAACAATAGCCATGGAAGGCGTGATGTTCTCTTCTCCGTAGTATTTTCGGTCTTTATTCTGTTCACTTAAAAAGGGAATATGATCAGCATCTGAAGTAAATAATCCATGAAATTTTTTGATGGAAATCAAGATGGAGATCACCCAGGATTTCGGTTCCAAAACAACATCCAATGGCAATTCTTTTTCCGGATTATAAAAGAGTAATGACTTCTCTTCCATCAAATCCAATGTGTAATTACCCTGATTGAAGATGAATTTCGCTTTGCCTTTTAATCCAAAATGAAACTGAATCAATCCTGTCTTAACCTGACGTTTATAGGTTAGGTTTTCTGCAGTATCATTCTGAAAACGAATCAAAATAAACTCATCATCGATTCGTATCTCTTCTGATAAATTCGAGGTTTCTTTGGTACTCATAGCGATACTTTTTTTCTCTATAAACAAAAGCAATGAAAGTTATTTATTTAGAATGATTCTATATAATTACTTCCTTAGTAGCTTATTTTGCTACAAAAATAAGAGAAATAACGATTAAAATCTTTTTTATTATCAAAAAAACGTTTAGCGACACAAAAAGAACTTTTAGCGTTACTTTTATAAAAGCATAGCAGTTAAATTTGTCGCATCAATTTGATTTTAGGTAATGACAAACAACTTGGAAGCCAAAACCACTACTTTTTACGCAATAGGATTAAGTTATTTGAAGGCTGATGCAGAGATGAGAGGTAAATTTAGCTTAGATGATCAAGCTAAAGAATCCTTGTTAACCCAAGCCAAAAATGAAGGCATAGAAAGTTTAATTGTAACTTCAACCTGTAACAGAACCGAGATTTACGGTTTTGCACAACACCCCTTCCAGTTAATCAAATTATTATGTGATAACAGTCAGGGAACTGTTGAAGATTTTCAGAAAGTAGCTTACGTTTACAAGAGCAAAGAGGCGATCAATCATTTGTTTCGTGTTGGAACCGGATTAGACAGTCAAATTCTGGGTGATTTTGAAATCATATCCCAAATCAAAAATGCTTTTGTCGCTTCTAAAAAATACGCATTAATCAATGCTTTTGTTGAACGTTTGGTCAATGCTGTAATCCAAGCCAGCAAGAGAGTGAAGAATGAAACCGAGATTTCTTCTGGAGCCACTTCGGTATCATTTGCTTCGGTACAATATATTTTCAAAACGGTTCCTGATATTTCAGAGAAGAATATTTTACTTTTCGGAACAGGGAAAATTGGAAGAAATACTTGTGAAAACTTGGTCAAACATACCAAACACGATCAGATTACTTTGATTAACCGCACCAAGGATAAAGCTGAAAAACTGGCTAAAAAACTGGACTTGATTGTTAAAGATTATACCGATTTACAAGTAGAAATCCAAAAAGCCGATGTTTTGGTTGTAGCCACCGGAGCACAAAATCCAACGGTAGATAAAGCCATTTTAAATCTTAAGAAACCCTTGTTGATTTTAGATTTATCCATTCCAAAAAACGTTAATGAAAACGTATTGGATGTAGAAGGCGTTTCTTTAGTACATATGGATCATTTGTCTCAGATTACGGATGAAACTTTAGAAAACCGCAAGAAACAAATTCCTGCTGCAGAAGCCATTATTGAAGAAATCAAAGAAGAATTCTATACTTGGTCAAAAGGCAGAAAATATGCCCCAACCATTCATGCCTTGAAAGCAAAACTGAATGCCATTAAGCAAACTGAGTTGACTTATCAGAAGAAAAAGATGGATAATTTTGACGAAGAACAGGCTGAAATTATCAGTAACAGAATCATTCAGAAAATAACCAATCATTTTGCGAATCATTTAAAAGACGAAAACACGACGGTTGACGAAAGTGTTGAATGGATTCAGAAAATATTTCAATTGTAAAAGCTGTTCAGTTAACAACTGAAAAACACTCCAAAATACGTGTCAAAACAAAATTCAAACAAAAAGACCATCCGCATAGGAACCCGCGATAGTGAATTAGCTTTATGGCAAGCACACACTGTTGAAAAGCAGTTAAACGAATTGGGCTATGCAACCGAAATCATTGCGGTCAAATCGCAAGGTGACATTATACTGGATAAACCATTATATGAATTGGGTATCACCGGGATTTTCACCAAAACTCTCGATGTTGCCATGATTTCCGGACAAGTAGATATTGCGGTACATTCCATGAAGGACGTACCCACAGCCTTACCCAAAGGAATTGTACAAGCGGCTGTTTTAGAACGTGCCAATACCCTTGATATTTTAGTACATAAAGGAAATCTGGATTTTTTAGAATCGGGAGGAACCATTGCTACGGGAAGCTTACGTCGTCAGGCACAATGGCTGAATAAATACCCTACACATACCGTGGTTGATTTACGTGGTAATGTAAATACCCGTATGCAAAAACTACAGGACAATGATTGGAACGGAGCTGTTTTTGCGGCTGCCGGATTGGAACGCATCAATTTAAAACCGGAAACGTATATCGATTTAGACTGGATGATTCCTGCACCTGCACAAGGCGCGATGGTGGTTGTAGCCATGGAAAATGACACCTTCGCTTTAGAAGCATTGAGTGAATTAAATCATATTGAAACGGAAATCTGTACGTATATCGAGCGTCAATTTTTAAGAACACTCGAAGGTGGCTGTACGGCTCCCATTGGTGCTTTGGCAAAATACAATGAAGACGATGACACGATTGAATTTCAAGGTGTTTTATTTTCATTGGACGGACAACAAAAAATAGAAATAGACCGTGCTTTCGATATCTCTGAATGGAAGAAATTAGGTTATCACAGTGCTAAAGAAATTTTAGCGAATGGTGGTGCTACTCTAATGGCTGATATCAAACAAAAATTAAAAAAATAAAAAGTACAGATGGCAGAAAAAGCAATCCGCATATTATCTACTAAAACACTTTTGAGTAATCAGAAGCAGTTTTTACTGAATGCAGATTTCTCGGTTATTGAAGCCGATTTCATAGCAACCAAATTTGTTGATTTTGAATTAAAAAGCATCCATGAAGCGTTGCTTTTCACTAGTCAGAATGCGGTGAATGCCATTTTGAATCATCAGCATCTTGAAGCTTTAAAGGCGAAAGACGTTTTCTGTGTTGGTTTAAAAACAAAAGCATTATTAGAAGAAAACGGATTTAACGTAGTGGCCTATACGGGCTATGCCCAGGATTTGGCTGAAATCATTTCTTTGGTGTACAGTGAGAGCAGTTATACTTTCTTCAGTGGTAATTTACGCAGGGATACCCTTCCTGACATGCTGAAAGAAGCCGGGATTGTTTTCAATGAAATTCAGGTGTATGAAACCCTTTTAACGCCACAGAAGATTAGTTCAAAACCCGACGGTATATTGTTTTTCAGTCCGTCGGCGGTAGAAAGTTATTTAAAAGAAAACACCCTTAGCGATGAGGCGGTATTCTGCATTGGGAATACTACTGCGGAAGCTTTAGAACACAAGAAAATAAAAAATATTATAATCGCCAATCAGCCCACGATTGAGAACACGATTATTCAAACCATAAATTATTACAAACACTAATAGCGGTTAGCTAAAAGCAACAAAATGATAAAGAACGACCTATTTTTAAGAGCTTTAAAAGGAGAAACTGTAGAACGTCCACCTGTATGGATGATGCGTCAGGCTGGAAGATATTTACCTGAATTCAGAGCATTGCGTGACAAATATGACTTCTTCACCCGTTGTGAGACTCCTGAACTAGCAGCTGAAATAACAGTACAGCCCATCCGTATTGTAAAGCCGGATGCAGCCATTTTATTCTCAGATATTTTAGTAGTTCCGAGAGCTATGGGGATTCATGTAGAATTGAAAGACAATTTAGGACCGATTATACCTGACCCGATTCGTACGACGGAGCAAGTGGAAAAAGTATTCATTCCGAATATTGAAGAAAGCTTGGGCTATGTGATGGATGCTATCAAACTGACCAAAGAAATGCTGAATGACGAAGTACCTTTGATTGGTTTTGCAGGATCACCATGGACTATTTTCTGTTATGCAGTAGAAGGCAAAGGATCTAAAAGTTTTGATACTGCCAAAGGATTCTGTTTTTCAAACCCAGTAGCCGCACATTCTTTATTACAGAAAATTACCGATACCACCATTTTATACTTAAAAGAAAAAGTAAAGTCAGGCGTAAATGCCGTACAGATTTTTGATTCTTGGGGTGGTATGTTATCGCCTGTTGATTATCAGGAATTCTCATGGCAATACATCAACCAGATTGTGGACGCTTTAGCGGAAGAAACCGAAGTGATTGTATTTGGTAAAGGATGTTGGTTTGCTTTGAATGACATGGCGAAATCCAAAGCATCGGCATTAGGAGTAGACTGGACGTGTTCGGCTAGGAATGCCCGTTACTTAACCGGTGGAAATATTACACTACAAGGGAATTTTGACCCATCACGTTTATTGTCACCTATTCCGACCATTAAGAAAATGGTTCATGAGATGATCGATGAATTCGGGAAAGACAAATACATTGTGAATTTAGGTCATGGTATATTACCAAACATTCCGGTAGATCATGCCAAAGCTTTTATTGAAGCAGTAAAAGAATACCAAAAGTAATTTACGAGTGCATTTTACCATGAAAAACGTTTGTGCAGTACTTCTATTTTTATTGAACAGTTTTCTTATACAGGCACAAACTTCTGTAAAGGCTAATGTTATAACTGCTCTTGGATTACCACAAATAGGCGTTGAAACTACTTTAGGACAGAAAACCAGTTTTCAGATAGATGCCTTGGCTTCGCTTTGGAAATCCATCAATGGAGGGCCGCAGCAAATTTATATGGTGGTTCCTGAATTCCGGTATTATCCTAAAAAAGCGTTGGAAGGATTCTATTTTGGAGTGCATGTGGGCGGTTCTGCTTTTAAAATGCAGAAATGGAGTTACATCAATACCGACTACTATCAGAAAGGCTATAATATTATGTATGGTGGCACATTGGGTTATCAAGTTAAACTCAACGACAGGTTTTCGATGGATGTTTTTTTAGGAGGCGGATCCCAACAAGGATTTTACAAAGGCTATTTGTTGAGTACCGGCGAGCGTTATGAAAACGCAAGAAATTATAACCGAAGTGGTGAATGGTTACCGTACCGAGGCGGCGTAATGATTGTTTATAAATTAAGCGGCAAGCATGAAAAATAAATTTTATCAATATATAGAAACATTGCAAGATCAAATTTGCAAAGGTTTGGAAGATATGGACGGTAAAGCCAAATTCCGTCAGGATTTGTGGGAGCGTCCCGAAGGTGGCGGCGGAAGAACCCGTGTTATTGAAAACGGCCAAGTAATTGAAAAAGGTGGTGTTAACATATCTGCCGTACATGGTGCTTTACCCAAAGCCATGCAGACCTATTTCAATGTGGGCGAGGTTGATTTTTTTGCCTGCGGCCTAAGTTTGGTTATTCATCCAGAAAACCCGATGGTTCCAACGGTGCATGCCAACTGGCGTTATTTTGAAATGTATGATAAAGAAGGAAAGCTGATCAATTCTTGGTTTGGAGGCGGACAAGATTTGACTCCGTATTATTTGTTTGACGAAGATGCGCAACATTTTCATCACACTTGTAAAACCGCTTGCGACAAACACGATCCGGAATTCTATGCCAAGTTCAAGCAACAGTGTGATGAGTACTTCTGGAATGCCCATCGCGACGAAGCCCGAGGTATTGGCGGATTGTTTTTTGACCATTGCAAGGCTACAGAAACAATGTCTATGGACGACTGGTACAATTTTGTCACCGAAGTGGGCAACAGTTTCCTTGCAGCTTATTTACCAATTGTAGAAAAAAGAAAAGATCTTCCGTATACGGCGGCTAACAGAACGTGGCAGGAAATACGCCGAGGCCGTTATGTAGAATTCAATTTGGTTCACGACAAAGGCACTTTATTCGGGTTAAAAACCAACGGAAGAATGGAATCCATTCTAATGAGTTTACCACCCCATGTACAATGGGTATATGACCATCATCCTGAAAAAGGAAGTGAAGAAGAGCGACTGATTCAAGTTTTGACCAACCCTAAAGCCTGGGTTTAAAAAATAAAATTATATTCAAAGAGCCCCATAATGGGGCTTTTTTTATGGTCGGGAGGTAGTTATCGTTTATGGTTAGTCGTTTATAGTTAAAGGCAAAACCTGGTTATCCAACACTTGTACTAAACTTAAGCGCACTTCATACATTAACCACACACGACATAAACACGACATATATACGACATATATACGCCATATATACGCCATATATCATAATTGTATACTACGTTATAACGGCGTAGAATTATAGGTATAAAAAATGAGCCCGATGTACTATCGGGCTCATTTGTATTCCATTGCCAGTTCATCCGGCTATGCTGTTAATTCAAATAACTGAAAAGATCCAAAGACTGTATGATGATGTTTTTATCATTGAAATTTGAATTGAATTCCATTTCAAACTTGATTTTGTTATCTTTTAGTTTTTTAGACGATTTGAATTGCAGGTTTTTAAACTGCTGGCTCACTTTGGTTAATTTTTCCACATCCTTTGCAGCACCTTCGTTTTTTATCAAACTTTTAATAAGCTCCTGCATATTCAGGTTTCCTACCACATAATTTTTAGCCATCTCCTTTTTCGCCTTCACTATAAAATCAGATTTTACTCCTTTGTTCAGGTATTTCATTCCGTTGGTGATTACGAAAGCATCTCCTTCTTTTAACAGTACGATTTGGCCGAATTCTTCATCTGATTTTTGAACTACATAGTAATTGTTTTCTTTCACCAACACTTTTTTACGCACTCCCAGCTCCAGCAATTTATTAGCCATGGTTGGATGTGTGGACGTCATTATAAAAGAGAAAACAGGTCTTGTTTTGGTTACTGTTTTTTCTTCCGTTATCTCTTCATAATTTTCATCATAGGTCGTATCCATAAATTTTTTATCGTACATTTCAATATTATGAAGGAATACCGACATGTCCCCGTCGAAAAGCGTTGCCGTAGCTTCTTCGTCTACCAACGTAGTAAATAACTCGGAAATAATTTCCACATCCTGTTTTTCAAAAGGTAAGCTTGCTAAAGTTTGTTCAGCCAATTTAGGGTAACTTTTAAGCGCCTCTTCCGTATTGATATTATACGTCATGTAAGCTAATGGTTCCTGGCTTGGGAAAAAATTGAATATATCTTTATTCGGTTTTCTGGACATCACTTTGCTAACGATTTTAGCCATTGGTTCAGAATATTCGACAGTTTGTTCGATACGGGCTTTGTTGTTTTCAAAATAGAAATCACAGTTCAATCCTTTTATGGCATGCTCAGTATATTGAACTTTGGCGGCCGGCAATAATCGGTACAAATAACGGAAGGTATTCATTTTTCCAGTCATAGAAGAATAATTCAGCCAGGCTGAAATATCAGCAGTGTTGTTCACTTTATCAGAAACCGGCATAACGAATCCGTTTTCAAACATTAAAGCCAATTGCGCTTCCTGTTTTGCCTGTTTTTCCAGACGTTCTCTTTCACGTTCTTTTCTGTTTTCTTCTTCTAGTTTTGCGTAATATTCCT
>DATEDY010000040.1:0-10156 GCA_035281405.1 Flavobacterium sp. | reverse complement strand
TGGTTGGCTGTTCATCGGCAGCAGTTTGGGGAGATAAAACAGAAGATGGAGAATTGTTGTTGGGAAGAAATTTTGACTTCTTTGTTGGTGATGAATTTGCTAAAGATAAAATAATTGCATTTGTAACACCTGATCAAGGCTACTCTTTTATGACGGTAACATGGGGAGGAATGATGGGGGTGGTTTCTGGGATGAATAAAGAAGGTCTGACAGTTACAATTAATGCCGGGAAATCTAAAATTCCTCTTGTGGCGAAAACACCAATTTCTATTGTAACGAGAGAAATTTTGCAGTATGCCTCTTCAATTGAAGAAGCTGTTGCCATAGTTAAAAAACGAAAAGTATTTGTGTCTGAGTCTATTATGATTGGTAGTGCAAAAGATAAAAAGGCAATGCTGATTGAAGTGTCGCCAAACAAAATTGATTTCTATGATGTGCCTAATACTAATCAATTAATTTGCACGAATCATTTTCAGGGTAAAGTTTATGAAAATGATAAGAGAAATAAGAAGCATATATTTGAAAGTCATTCGCTTTACAGGTTGGAACGTATGGAAGAGCTTTTAGCTGAAAAGGATAAAATGAATCCTATGAAAATGGCTTCAATACTTAGGAATAGAGAAGGAATGCATGATGCTAAAATTGGCTATGGAAATGAAAAATCATTAAATCAGTTATTGGCGCATCACGCAATCATTTTTAAACCGGAAAGCCGAATGGTTTGGGTTTCTTCTAATCCCTATCAATTGGGTGAGTTCGTTGCTTACGACCTGAATAAAATTTTCGATAGGAAAGAAAAGAATTTTGTAGTTTTAGGAACCGATTCTTTAAATATCCCCAAAGATACTTTTGCAAGCTCCCAGGCCTATCAAGATTACGAAAAGTATAGAGTTAAGGATAAGATTTTTGATGAAATGCTAAACTCGAATGAAGCAATCACAGAAGAGTTTATTGCGCAGTACCAATCTCTTAACCCTAATCACTGGATTGTTTATTATAAAGCAGGAAAATATTATTACGAAAAAAAGCAATTCGGTAAAGCTAAAAATAATTTTGAAATGGCCCTAACCAAAGAAATTACTAATGTGCCAGACAAGATCGAAATTGAAAAGTATATAAAAAAAATAAAAAGAAAGGGAAAATTGCAATGATACCAGCCATAGAAAAAGCATCTTTAAAGGAAATCAAGCAATTTCAGGAATTGAAACTGAAAGAAATGCTGGTATACTTAAATCAGAATTCTCCTTATTACAAACGATTGTTTGCATCCGAAAATATTGATATTACATCGATACAATCGATTGAAGATTTGCAACGAATTCCGGTAACTACCAAGACACAATTACAGGAGTATAATGATGACTTTTTTTGTGTTCCGATGCATAAAATTATCGATTATGCGACAACTTCGGGAACATTGGGAAGTCCAGTGACTTTTGGATTGACGGATGAAGATTTGGAAAGATTAGCCTATAATGAAGCTATTTCTTTTGCTTGTGCAGGTGTTGCTGAAGGAGATGTAGTGCAGCTTATGACCACTCTGGACAGAAGATTCATGGCAGGAATGGCCTACTTTCTTGGTTTAAGAAAATTGAAGGCCGGAGTGATCAGGGTAGGAGCTGGAATTCCTGAATTGCAATGGGATTCAATTTTAAAATATAAACCTAAATACTTGGTTGCTGTTCCTTCGTTTTTATTGAAAATGATTGAATATGCTGAACAGCATGGTATCGATTATAATGCATCCAGCATAAGCGGTGTGATTTGTATTGGCGAATCACTAAGGAATCAAGATTTTTCAAATTCAGTCCTAGCAAAAATAATTACCGATAAGTGGAATGTTAAATTGTTTTCAACTTATGCATCCACAGAAATGAGTACCGCTTTTACTGAATGTGAACATTTTCATGGTGGACATCATCATCCTGAACTCATTATTACTGAGGTTTTAGATGATAATAACCAACCAGTTCCAGATGGACAAAATGGTGAATTGACGATAACAACTCTGGGTGTCGAAGGAATGCCATTATTGCGTTTTAAAACAGGTGATATTGTAAAATTGCATCACGAAAGTTGTGCATGCGGAAGAAATACACTAAGAGTCGGACCGGTTGTAGGTCGCAAGGAACATATGATCAAATATAAAGGAACCACTTTATATCCACCGGCAATGCATGATTTGTTGAATTACTTTGCGGTGGTTCAAAATCATGTAATTGAGATTTCTACTAACGATTTAGGAACCGACGAAATTTTAATTAAAATCGCTTCCAAAAATAATTCGGAGGAATTACTTACACAGATAAAAGACCATTTTAGGGCAAAACTAAGAGTAACCCCAAAAGTGGAATTTGTTCCGATAGAAATACTTAGTAAAATCATTTTTACTCCAATGAGCAGAAAACCAATCACCTTTATTGATAAAAGAATCTAAAAATTACAACTATTACAACTATGAAAACAGTACTCATAACAGGTGCGTCAAGTGGAATTGGCAAAGAAACTGCTAAGTATTTTTCAACAAACGGCTGGCATGTAATTGCAACAATGACTTGTTTTGAACATGGAAAAGAAGTGGTTGGGTTGCCTAATATTAGTAGTTATATACTCGATGTTACTTCAACGGAAAGTATTGAAGATGCCAAAACGAAAATTTTAGCAGATCATAAAGTAATAGATGTAATTATTAATAATGCAGGGGTTGGTTATCGAAGTTTTGTAGAGCTTTCGGAAGACGATAAAATAAAGCATATCGTTGATGTTAACTGGTTGGGTGTTGTGAAAGTATGCAGGGCTTTTATTCCAGTTTTCAGAGTGCAAAATCACGGTCAGTTTATTAACATTTCTTCTATCGCCGGACTTGTTAATCTACCTCTTGGTAGTTTTTACCACTCAACCAAAAAAGCAGTGGAAAGTTTTTCCGAATGTATGTCGTATGAATTGTTGGATTTTAATATAAGTGTTAGTACAGTGCAGTTTGGAAATGCACCTACAGCTTTTCAGAGTCATGTTGCAAAATCTGAGGATTCTGTTGTACCTTCATATAATCAGTTAATGGATAAGATTACGAGTATTCTTCATGAGAAAACGAAGAAAAATACTAATCTGACTCAAGATATAACAAGGACGCTGTTTAAGGTCGCTAATAATCCGAATAAAAATTTTACCCGCTACACTGTTGGATTTGATGCTAATGCAATGAAGTTTCTCAGATTCAAACTAGGATACAAGTTGTTTAATCGCTTGATTAAAAAATCAGTTTTTGGTTAATAGGAAATATTATTTTCTTTATTTTATAAGATGTTGAACCTCAATTTTTTTGAGGTTTTTTGTTTTTTTGCTTTCATTTGAAAGAAAGAAGAAAACAGGTATGGTTATAAACCAAAAAATCCTTCCAGTTTTCACTGAAAGGATTTACTTTCGTCGGGGTGGCAGGATTCGAACCTGCGACCTCCTGGTCCCAAACCAGGCGCGATGACCGGGCTACGCTACACCCCGAAAGCGGGTGCAAATATAAGAAGTTTTTTTAGTAAAAAAAGCTTTTTTAAAATATTTTTAGGTTAGATATCAAAATTGTTTATAAAACTATTGAAAAGTGTAATGTAACTCTCGGATTTTCGCTGATAAATTGAGTATTTTTGACGCACTAAAAAATAATGCTATGTCAGATTCAATAGAAAAAATAAAATGCTTGATTATCGGTTCTGGACCTGCAGGTTATACTGCGGCTATTTATGCAGCGAGAGCGAGTATGAATCCAGTTTTATATCAAGGAACTCAACCTGGTGGACAATTAACTACAACTAATGAAGTGGAAAACTTCCCGGGTTATCCTGACGGGGTTACCGGCCCGGAAATGATGGTACAGTTAGAAGCACAAGCGAAGCGTTTCGGTACTGATGTTCGTGACGGATGGGCTACAAAAGTTGATTTTTCAGGAGACATTCATAAAGTATGGATTAATGATACAGTGGAATTGCACTGTGAAACTGTAATTATTTCTACAGGAGCTTCCGCAAAATATTTAGGATTGCCTTCAGAACAACATTACCTGAATATGGGTGGAGGTGTTTCTGCTTGTGCAGTATGTGATGGATTTTTCTACAGAAATCAGGAAGTAGTAATTGTTGGAGCAGGAGATAGTGCATGTGAAGAAGCGCATTACTTGGCAAAAATGTGTAAAAAAGTGACAATGTTAGTTCGTAGTGAGCAGTTCAGAGCTTCTAAAATTATGGAAGAACGTGTTCGCAAAACAGAAAATATTGAAATTTTATTGCATACGGAAACAGAAGAAGTTTTAGGAGATGGAAATGTAGTGACTGGAGTTCGTGCTAAAAATAAGGCGACAGGTGAATTGATTGATATTCCTGCAACAGGTTTCTTCGTAGCTATCGGTCATAAACCGAATACTGATATCTTCAAAGATTATTTGACTTTAGATGAAACAGGTTATATTATTAATGAACCGGGAACTGCTAAAACGAATGTTCCGGGAGTATTTGTTGGTGGTGATGCTGCTGATCACGTATATCGTCAAGCTATTACTGCTGCAGGTACAGGATGTATGGCTGCTTTAGATGCGGAGCGTTATTTAGCTGCAAAAGGACATTAACATCCTATATTAATTACGATAATAAAAAAACCAGCCTTCAGGCTGGTTTTTTTATTATTACATTATTTTGACTTCTTATAGATGATTGCATCATCAGCAAATTTTTTGACTTCTATTTTTGGGTCGCCAAAAATTGAAACTTCAGCTTTTCCGGAAGCAGCTATAGATAAGTTGTCTTTAGCTCTTACTTGTGCATTTGAATAGCTTTCTGCAGTAATCATCAAGGTTTTCGCTGTTAGATTTTTACCGATTAATTTACTGTTATTATCTAAACGGACTTTCATATCACTGGCATCGCCTTCAATATTGGCTTCTGATTTTTGATACATATCCAGTTTTACTTTATTTGAAGAGATCAATGCTTTAATTTCGGCATTTTTGTTCATCTCAATGGAAGAATCATCACCACCTTTAAGGTTTAACTCTACTTTTGATTTGTCAGTTGCAATAATGGCAAAATTTGGTGTATTCACATTGATGAATGATTTAGAGTAATCATACGTCTTGATTGTTATTGCAGGTAATTGTAGTTCTTGAATGCTGTTTAATTTAGCTTCATGTTTTACTGAAATTAATTTTAAGCTATCTGTATAAGTAATGCGTACTTCAAACTTTTTAAATGTAGTTACTTCTTTGTTGGTATTAATGCGTAAAGTTGTTCCGTAAACTTGTTTGTTGATGGTTGCATGTAAATTATCATCGGCTTCCACTTCTATGGTATTTTTGTCACCTTTGATTAAAAAAACTTCAACATTGTCCTCAATTTCGATTTGGTCAAATGCTCCAATATCACTTTTTTCGACAGTCACCAATTTGGTTCCTTTTACCTTTTCCTTTTTCTGTGCGAATGTTAGCGTTGTCCAAAGTATGGCCAGTACTAAAAAAGTAATTTTTTTCATTTTTATTTGGGTTTATTTATTTTCAAATCCTTTTGTCTAATTACAAATATAAAAAAATCATCCGCGTATGGCGAATGATTTTTATGAAATGATTGGAGTTATTTTTTAGTCTTGTGAAACGCTTCCTCCCGAAGTTTCCTGTTTGCTAATTTGTTTTGGAGCATTCACATATTCAACGTTTGATCCGCTGGATGCTTGCGCGTTCAATTTTAGGATTGGATTAACTTTAGTGCTGCTTCCGCTTGTACTTTGCGCACGAATTTCATTAGCTAATAATCTTTCTGCTTCGATAGAACTGCCGCTAGAAGCAAGAGTGTTTACTAAAATTGCTTTTCCTGATGCTTTAATAGTACTTCCACTGGTGGATTCCAAAGTGATGTTTTCCGATTCAACTTCAGCAGTTATTGTACTTCCGCTACCTGATTTTAAATGAATGTCATTTCCTTTAATTACGCCTACTGTTCTGAGGTCAGCACCACTACTTGTTTGTAGCGCATTGATGACCGGCATATAAATTTTAACCTTTTTAGAAGCTACATTGTGATAGTTATTGTATTTAGATGAAACGACCAAAGTTCCATTTTCGACAGTGGTGAAAATACCTTCCTGTAAATTATCATCTGCCTCAACTTCCACTTTGAAGGTTTTGGATTGAACTACTTCACAATCTAAACCTCTTTTAAGTTCTACTTTAGTGAAATCACTTACGTTTCTTTCCTTAGTAACTACGTTTCCACTTCCTTTGATGCTCTCACCAAAGCCATTTGCTTCGAATTTACATGACCCGAAAAGTAATGCAACAACGGTTGCAATTACTATTTTTACTACATGAACCATTAATTTTATCATACTGTTAGTTTTTATTTTGTTTATTTTGATTGAATTATATCTCCGGTATTAACCGTTCCTGTTTTAATTTCTTTTTTTGTACTCCCTAAAATTAACGAATAATTGTTAAAATAGGATGGAATTCCTTCTGCTTGGTGATTGATGGTATCTCTTACTTCAAAATGCAGATGTGGAAAAAATGAACTTCCTGAAGTTCCAATTAATCCGATTAGTTGTCCTTGCTTTACTTTTGTTCCAGGTTTTAAATGTTCAGAGCTTTTGTTTTTCAAATGCGCATACATACTCAGTACATTATTGGCATGTTTGATTACCACATAGTTGCCGTAAAGTGCTAATGGGTTATTTTTTAATGATGGAATGTCAAATGTTTTATCGTCTTTTTGAAGTGTCTCCAAGGCAACTACTTCTCCATCGGCTACTGCGATTACTTCTTTTCCGAAGCCAAACCATTCTTCATTGCTTTTTCCATCACCAGAAAACTGTTTGTTTTCATTGTTTAAGATAGCAAAATCATAGGCGTATCTCATGAAGTTACTTTCAAAACCTAATTGTTTTATTGGTTCGAATTCGTAATCAAAGCGACGGTGGTGCGAATTAAAATCATGTCCGTCGTATACCAATAGTTTGTCTTTTAACGGTAAGATGAAATCATTTGTCTGTTGGTATTCTTTTGGACTAACCGTTTGCTTAATTTCAATGTTATTATTGAAAGTAAATATATACTCGAGTTTGGTTGTTACTGAGTTGATTTCTGGAAACGGATTAAATATCATTTTTTTAGCAACACCATTCCATATGTTTGAAGGAATTGTATTAATGCTTGGCGCGGTTCCGTTATTGTCGAGGAATTTTTGCTGTACCAAAATGTTGTTTTTGTCAAATTGACGAACTTCCAGTTTTGTTAGTTTTAAAGTATCCTTTGTAGTGTTTTCGATGATGAAATCAAAATTGACAACTTTGGAATTATTTACTTTTTCAATTAACGGTTGTTCGGGTTTGTGTTCAATTTTTGGCACGTTTTGTGCCACAACTGTTGTTCCGAAAACTAAGGTCAATAAAGATAATGACTGATTGATTTGATTGATGATGTTCATTTTTTTTAAATTTTGATGATACTGCTTCTCTTGTTTTCGAGCCATGTGATCCACAGTACCATCATTTTAAATAGTTTATTTCTTCTATTCTCTTGTAAAGTTCAATTCTTTACCTCTTTGTATGATTAAAAGTGTTTTGCTTTCCGGATTGAATTTTAAAACCAATCCTATTTTGTCAAATTTGAATTCGTGTTTGTTTGTTGCATCAAGTGGAAATGAAGGCTGTCCAGTTCCTTGACCGATTAGTGTGTTTCCATCTTTTGTGATGGTCATTTTTAATGGCATTTCAGGGGAGGAATAGGTTCCTAAATACTGATCCAAATCTTTCGATGCTACTTTGTATATTTTGAATTCGGGTACTTCGAAATTTTCTTTATATGCCGCCTTTGTCAAAGTGATAGCAATGTCGTTACTGTTATAGTTTTCTCCGTTTGATGTTATGGCTACTGCGATTTTGTCATTAGGAAAATACGTTAGAAACGATTTGAAACCATCAATGCTTCCGGAATGACCAAATCCTGTTTTTTCTTTGAATGGCATGGTGTATAAACCTAAGCCATATTTCTCCTTTAAAGTTTTCATTTGTTCCAGACTTTGTGCAGAAATTAACTTGCCATTGAAAAGTGCTTCACTGAATTTTGTTAAATCTGACGGAGTTGAAACTACTGCGCCCGCACCTAAAGGAATTGACATGTCAGTTTCAGTTTCTTTGTTCCATTTGTTTTCAAAGTCATACGAATTTGCCTCATTGTTCTTGGCGTTGATAGCTCCTCCGAAAAATGTGTTTTTTAATCCAAGTGGTTGTACAATTTTGGTTTCTAACAATTTTGCATACGGCTTATTGTATACTTTTTCTAAAATCACTGTCAATAAAACAAAATTCGAATTGCTGTAACTAGATTTTGTGTCCGGCTCAAAATCACTTCCGCCTTTCGTGATCAGAGTTACTATTTCTTCTCTTGTTTTGGGTTTAGTATTCCAGGTTAAGTAAGTTTCGTCACTTGTGAAATTATGTATCCCGCTTCGATGTGATAATAAATTGGTAATCGTTATTTTATTAGCATTGGCAATTTCTGGAAAGAATTTATCAATGGTTTGGTTAAGACTTAATTTGTTTTCTTCTGTTGCTTTTAAAATAAGTACCGAAGTAAACATTTTAGAAATTGATCCAATTCTGTACTTTGAATTTTCATTTGGTTTTGTTGCTTTTTCAACATCTGTGAATCCTACGGATTTGGTGTAAAGCAGTGTCCCGTTTTGAGACACTGCTACACTTCCCATGAATTTATTGTTTGATTCCAGATTTCCAAAGTACGCATCCAATTTTTGTTTGTCAATATTTTGGGAAAATCCCAGTTGGCTGATTAGACCGATTGTTGATATGATGATTTTTGCTTTCATGGCTTTTATTTGGTTTTGATAATGATGCCGTCTTCGCTGATTTTTAATTCTTTAATTTCTTTCGAATTAGAGATTACCGTGTCATTTTCGATAGTTACACCGTCTTCATCGATTATGATTTTATGCTGATCTACATCGTCCCATTCGTCTTCATCCGGTGGACAGTTCAAGCATTTTACTTTGTTTTCTTCCACTTTGTATACATAATCGTCAGAACTGTAGTGTAAGTTGAAGAAGTCGTTGTCTGAAACATCATGATCTTCTACTGATTCGTCAAACTTTAGGAAAGTTCCTTTTGGTACATATAAGTAGATAGTAACTTCTTGTCCGCGGAATTTACTTTTAGCATCAGTAAGGAAATACTCATCAAGGATTAGTTGATTGCCTTCGATTTTGAATCCGTATTTGATTTTTTCAGCTCTATTTTTAGCTTCATTGAATGATTTCCCTTTAGAATTCTTTTCGATTTGAATGTATGGTGATTTTTCATCTGTTGGTAACACTTCAAAATCTACATCTTCTGAGTAAATATATTCTACACCTGTCGAATCCTGAACCAATCTGAAATCGTTATGATGACCGTTGTTTCTTGTATAATATTCATTCTCTCTGAATTTTACATTTAAAGTGTCTGTAGTTGCAATATTGATAGTTGTTTTGTCTACTACTTTATTGTCGAAAGCGAACTCACTTGCTGATTTTGCGAACAAAGTGATAACAGTACCTATTGATACCAACCATATTGCCAATAAAGTGTATTTTGCAATGTTTCCAATCGATTTTAGGTTGTTTACCAATATTTTCAAACCAAGAATTAGTAAGAAGAAAAATGGTATGCCAATAGCTAGGAAGAAAGTCAATGCAATGAACCACAATGAAGTATCAGTATAGTTAAATGTATTGAAATAGTCAATCCATGGCACATCAAGGTATGAAGTTGAACCTAAAGTAAATAAACTGATTAATAAGGATACGATGGTTACAGTTGAAATCATTACGATGAAAACCCCAACAATTTTAGCGAATATCTTCATTAATGAAACAATAATGTCACCTAATGAGCTTCCAATTTTTTGCGCACCTGATTTTACATGTGTTCCCATTTGTCCATAGTCGGCATTTTTGATTTTATCAGAAACACCTTCAAATTCTTCCTTTACTTTTTTCTCGATATTTGAAATAGTAATCGGTTCACCAGTCATTTCTAATTTTTCACTTGTTGTTACCGCTTCAGGAGTTACTGCCCAAAGGATGATATAAGCCAAGATTCCAGTACCGAAACCTGCAAAAATTAATAA
>DATEDY010000039.1:0-3999 GCA_035281405.1 Flavobacterium sp. | reverse complement strand
TTGCGATTGCCCAATTCAGTGGTGATCCTAGAGTTGCTCCACTATTATGTACCGGCGGTGTGGTTGAAGGCAACGCAACAGGCAGCGGAACACTGATGCTACGTCCGGACGGGAAATCAATATCTACCCTCAGCGTACGTGCGAAAGCCTGGGCCGGAAACATCAACATCGGCTTCACCATTCAAAGTAAAGCTGGCACTAACGCTGTCTCGGCTACAGTTATCAGAGATACTATAAGTCACATTAACTACTCCGCCGTCACACAACCTTGGTGCCACTCTAGGATCGCCACTGAATTGGGCAACCGCAGCACAACCATCATTATTAGTCACGAACTGTGCTAACCATGCAGCAAACGCAGCATCCAAAGCAGCCTGATCGGTGTAATCACATTGGCTTCTTACCAGATTACCAGGACCGGAAACATCAACGTCGGCTTCACCATTCAAAGTAAAGCTGGCACTAACGCTGTCTTGTGTACAACTATCAGCAATGCTGTATGTCACATTAACCACACCTCCGGTACATAAACTTGGTACTATTCTAGGATCGCCACTAAATTGAGCAATACCTTCACAACCATCATTAGCTACTTGAAATTGAGCTAACCATGCAGCAAAGGCAGCATCCAAAGCAGCCTGATCGGTGTAATCACATTGGCTTCTTACCAGATTACCAGGACCAGTTACATCAACCGGATCACAATTAATCACAGTAACATCTACTCTGTCAAATCTGCTACATCCAGGGAAAGCTAAAGCGTCTACAACTACAGTATAGGTACCAGCGCCATTTGCAGCACTTAACTGTATTGTATTATCTGAAGATGGTCCTTGAAGTAAAGGTCCATATCCATTATTAGGATCATTGTCATTATCAGGTCCATAAAATGTAAAAGAAACACTTTCAGAACCTGTCATTGGATTAGTCAAATTAGCAGTAAGAGTCAAATTTGGATTATCACAGTTAATTTCACCTCCACCAACCAGATCGACAGATGGATCTGTTGAATTACCGAAAATATAAGGTCCTGCAAAATCTTTCAATTCACTTGTAAATGAATCACTGTTACCTCCTGCACTGGATCTAGTTTTAACCAATAAACTACCTAAAATATTAGAACAAGGATCATTTTCTCCTCTTCTATCCAAACCAAAAGCAGTCAAATTAATTGCAATTTCGATAAACTGAAATTCTTTATAATCAACTTGGAACATTGCATTTTGCCCTTCAATAGTACCCCATGGAGGTCCTAATGTAGCCGCTTCTTTGTTCACGCGTCCAAAAAGATTAGGTATAGCATTATTCAATGCTTCAATTCTTACATATCCAAAAGTACCGGTATCCAATCCTTGTTCAAAAGAAGAAGCATCTATATTAAAAGGTCTATTCGGTAAGGTATTGAATGATGCCAAATCTGCTTGATCCATCCAAACTCTGATACGAACATCCGGTTTAGTACCTCCTCCTTCATAATCAATCGATACAATCAATGTTCCGGGTATCAAAATATTACCAGTTCCGTCAAAATCCCAGGCTGTACGTCCTCCGTCATTACCGGTATTTCCAAAAACTAAATCTCCTGGAACATAATCAATCAAAGTTCTGAAAAACTCAAAATCGATGTGTTTACTACCGTTAGTTTCACGCAATGAACCGCCCGCGAAAGCCCAAAGCTCAGTAAAAGGTCTAGGATCAATTTCAGTGGGTGCTTTGGGACCAACACCTCTTAGATGGGCATAAACGTCGATAATATCATCCTTCTGAGGTATACTACCGGTACCTAATGCCCAAGTATTAGGATTGTCAGAATTTTTATCGGCACTACCTCCAAAAATACTTAAATCTGATGTTCCTTGTGCACTGTTATTGTCTCGTCCATATACTGAATCCAACCATAAATAACCGTCCACTATTGGGAATGGGAAAGGTAATGTAGGCGTTGTAACTGATTGTCTTCTTTCAAAGGCATAGTTATTTTTATCAGTGCCTTGGATTAAAGTAATTAGTCCCGCTGCATTAGATTGATCAATCACTCCTTTACCGCTTCCAGGATAAAGAGTTTGATTTACAAACCAGTCATCTGTACCTAATGGTGAAGGCAGAGGAACTGGTGGCACATCAAGATTAGGAAACTGAAGCGTATTAGCATAAACATCCGCTTCAACACCAAAGTTCGCTTTAACAGTTGCATCACCTACTAATTGAGCAGAAGTGTTAACCGAGAAAAAGGAAAATAAAAATATAATAAAGAATTTTGTTATACCCATCAACCTACAACAGGGATGGATAAAAAAATGATATTCTTTATTTTTCTGTGTCAAAAAAATAAATTTTTTCATAATAATAAATGTTTAATACCATTATTATGAAATAGGTTTTAGTTATAGAAACATGGGAACAAGATCTAACGAAATGTTCATTTTTTAAAAAGTTTTTAATTTAAAAAGAGGATTAATCAGGCTTGATTCTATTGAAGTGGTATTTATAATGACAAAATCACTATCACAATAAACCATAAAATATCAAATAAATAAAAAAGTAAATCAGGTTTGATTCTATTGAAGTGGTATTCACGATGACAAAATCATCATCACAATAAACCATTGAATATCAATACTTTATTTTAAAGTACTAAAATTACTCATAAATTTTTTCTTAAAATTTTCAAAGGTCTTTTTTAACATTTTTAATACAATAAATAGTACATGAGGTAACCCAAAACAGTTAGAGATTACACTTTTTCTAAAAAGAGGCCTGTTGCAGTTAAACCTGGACCAAAAGCAATTCCTATTATTTTAGTTCCAGGTGGAATAGATTTATCATTGACAATCTCATTGAAAATATGAGGTACTGTCGCAGAAGACATATTTCCTTGTCTTCTGAGTATTTCATAAGACCATTTGGCTTGTTCCAGTTCCAGTCCTAATTCTTCAATTACATAATCAATAATTTTAGGACCACCCGGATGAATGGCAAAGCAAATATCATTTTTAATTTCATCAAAATTCAAATGCAGCTTTTCACATAAAGTATCCATAAATCCTTTTATGTTCTTTCTTATAAAAACCGGAACGCGTTTAGAAAGTGTCATTAAAAAATTGTATTCACCCAAATCCCAAGACATGTCTTCTAAAGAATCGGGAATAATGACTTCATGTGCAGCCAGTATTTTCAATCCACTTTTTTCAATAACATCATTGTCTGCATAAAACGCATCTTCTTCATACAAAGAGTAACCTATAAACCCATCGGCAAATAATGAACAAATCATTGTATTAGAAGGAGAAAATTCTGTTAAATTTAAGTGAGCTGACAGCAATTCGGTATGAACGATATCAACACGTCCATTAGTTTTGCTCGTATTTAATAAACACATTGCCGTTCTAATTGCGGGAAATGCTCCATAGCAACCCATATGATAGGAATGCGTTACCTGTACGGTTTCCCACTTTCGCTTTATAACAGCCTCTTGAGCCAAACTTGGCGACGAATATCCAGAACAAGTAACATGAATTAAGTTTTCAGGTTTAGAATGAGTCGTAGCGTAAAATTGATCAAACACTGCTCTCATTTTTCTTCTAAACCAATCCATTCGCATTTCAATTTTGGGTCCGAATGTATTTCCTGAATGAATTTCAAAATCGATTGGAAAAATGTACTCCTCATGAGTCAGGTTTTCCATTTCATTTTGAATAAAGCTCTCAACTTCTTCAAAAATAAGTACTTGTCGGCTATTTATATTAGCATGAGAGATGGCATATTTATCCACATGATCTGACACAACATTAAAGCTAACAAGATCTTCTTTTTCTTCTTCATCTCCAAAATAGCCTGAGCTTTGCCTTACAGGATGGTTTTGAAAATGATGGTAAAGAAATTTAGTATACTGATTAAGTTTAGATTGGTTGATTAGGTTTCCTACCAAGATAGGATGAAAATTAGAGATAATAATATTTTTCATAACCTTAATCTTTTGATTACCATAAAGTTACACAA